>JBBRIN010000079.1:0-9427 GCA_038221115.1 Tepidisphaerales bacterium | reverse complement strand
GCGGCTTATCCTTGAAGTTCACTCCGCGTCCGGGTTCTCTTGCGCGTCGATCCAGTTCGCCTTCTGCGCCGGCAGCGGGCTTCGCGGGACCATTTTCAGGTCGCGATTGCTCACCGTCTTGGCGATCGCGTTCGGCGCCGTCGCCACCGCGATCTCCAACTGCTGGTTCCATAGCCGCGCCTGTTGCCCGGCGATCTCGTTGTGCAGTTGGTTCACCTGATGGTTCAGCTCCAGCCGCTGTTGCCGAAGTTGCAGCACCAGGACCGCGAGGGACATGCTGCTGACCAGGCAGAGGAGGAGTTTCAACATCGGAAGGACTCCGTTCGTAGTGGCACGGGCGTCTCGCCCTCGTTCCCCATCCGATACCGGCGATCCGCTTGTTCATTCCGAAAAACATGGGCGGGGCGCCCATGCCACGCCGCAACGATAGGATGACTACGAGTTGACCGGCTTGGCCGGCAGCCGCAGCTTCATTCCGACGCGAACCGTTTCACCGCCCTTGAGCGCGTCCTTGTTCAGTTCTTTCAGCGCGGCTACAGCGTTCGAATCGCCCACCTGCTCCTTCGCAATGCCCCAAAGGGTGTCGCGTTCCTTGACCGTATACCAATGCTCAACCGAAGCGGCGGCGGGGTTCGCAGGACTTCCTCGTGCCACGGCCGGTAGGGGGGTCGGGGGGGTTGGGGACGTCGGCAGTGGAGGCGCGACCGCGGTCGGCGCCGGCTGCTGCGGCGCACTGGCCGCCGCCGAGTCGATCGCCGGGATCACGTACGTCACACCCGCCAGCACTCGGTTCGGGTCCGCCTTCAGCGACGGGTTCGCGTTCGCGATGGCATCGCGATATGGCTTCGATGACGATCCATAAAACTTCGCCGCAATTTTCCCCAGCGAGTCACCCGCCTCCACCTGGTACTGCTGTGCGGCCTTCACGCTGGTTACGCCCGCGGGCTTCCCCTGAACTGCCGGGCGCGCGACGCGCGGGGCAACGCCCACCGGCTCCAGTTCCTCGCCAACCGCTTGAGCGGCTCGCGTGAGGGGGTCCAACGCCGCATTGTCGGTATTGACCGGCGGTACGATGATTCCCGGGCCTCCGGACGATACTTCTGCCCGGCCAGCGCCGTTCACGTCCGCTCCCGTGCCAATCGTCACCTCGCCCGTTCGCGGCCCAACCAGCGTTCGTGGAGTATTCGACGAGTTGCCCGCTCCGCGCGTCTGCGCAACCACCTCGCGGCGCGGATCATTCGCAGGCGCTTGCGGCTGCGGCGTCGAGGGCACCGCGCCCGGCCCGATGACCACGCCGATGCCCCCGCGCTGGCGAGTGACTTCCTGTTGGGTCGGAACAGTCTGTTGAGGCGTCATCGGCGGGGGAGTCACCTGCGCCTGCATCGAGATCGGCGGATTCCCCGTTCCTCCGGTCGCCCCCGGCGTTGCCACCGCGCTCCGCACGTTCGACCCCACCCCCGGCAGCGGCGCGGGCTGCACCTCCGCCGAATGACTCAGCGGCTCGGAGAGCAGAATCCCCACGATGATGATGAATGCCAGCCCGACCAGCAGCCCGATTTTCGTTTCCCGCGTCATGAATACCTCAGTGATCTCAGCACCCAGCACTCAGAACTCAGCACTTCTTCTGGACCGCGCGGAGCTTGGCGGACCGGCTGCGGGGGTTGGCGGCGACTTCGTCAGGCGAGGGCGAGAGGGGCTTGGGGGTGAGAATCGTGCAGGTATTCGTCGCCTCCAGCGAGCGGAATGCCTGCTTCACCAGCCGATCTTCCATCGACTGAAAACTGATCGCCGCGAAACGCCCACCGGGGCTCAGTCGTCGCGGCGCCGCTGCCAGCAGCGCCTCGAGGTTGCCCAGTTCCTGGTTCACCGCCATGCGCAGGGCCAGAAACGTGCGGGTGGCCGGGTCAATCTTCTCCGGGGCTCCGCCCCGTCGGGGGATCGCCGAGCGCACCAGCTCAGCCAATCGTCCCGTGGTGATGATCGGCGTTATTCGTCGCGCCTCCCCAATCTTTCTGGCGATTCTCCGCGAATAACGCTCCTGCGCCAGTTCATATAGGACGTTCGCCAGGTCCTCCTCGCTCAGATGGTTCACCAGATCCGCAGCGCTCTTGCCCGCGCCCGGGTCGATGCGCATGTCCAGCGGCATGTCCTTCGAGAATGACATCCCATAAGCCGGTTCAAATAGTTGGTTGGTGCTGATCCCCAGGTCGGCGAGGATGCCGTCCGCCTGCTGGACGTCCGCCGCCTTCAGCACGTCGTCCAGCTCCGAAAAATTGGCGTGGAAGAACCGAACCTCAGCCCTGACGCCGCGCATCCGTTGGCGCGCAAACTCCAGATTTCGGGGATCCGCATCCAGACAAAGGAGCCGTCCCCCAGGGCCCAAAGCATTCGCAATGGCGAGCGAATGTCCCCCGCGTCCGGTGGTGCAATCGACGATCAGCTTACCCGGCGCCGGCGCGAGGAAACGTAGCACTTCCGCTAGCAGAACCGGGTCGTGGCCGGTGAGCGGTATGGGATTCGATCCGTTCTCAACGTCCCGCGGGTCGCCGTCGGCTAGGTCCTGCATCCATGCGGCAGCGTAGTGGCGACGCCGCGTTCGTCAAATCAAACCATCGTTCAGTCGCTAAGCGCACAATCGCAGAGCGATCGATTGCATCCCTCGGTGGACATGGCGTATTATTTGGACGATGTTTGGGGCCGGGGCGTTGTATCGAAAAACGTTTGTTGATTTCCGCAGTAGCGAACTGCGGAGGGCTTAGTCGATACTTCCGATACGATACGGCGAAGTCGGGCTCCATACCCCCTCGCTTGCGACGAGGGCCTCGATCCCTGAGACGGCTCCGCGGTACCGCGTGAAACCTGATGCCCGGTGCCGCCCTTTCGGACGGCATCGGGGTATCTGTTGGAACCGGTTCCAGGCTCGAGTCCCTGAGCCTCCCAGTTCCCCCGAGGGTGGTGCTCCACAAACGGCACATATGGGAAGGGACCGTTGCCCACGGCCTGATCTTCCCGCCATTTCAAAGCGCCACGAAAACGCCTCGTCGCTCCATCGACAAGGTTCTGCATCGCCCACCGCTGCCGCGCTACAGGCTCGCCAGATGCTGCGACGGCTCATCCGTTAGCCGATCGCCGTATCTCCGCAAGCCTCACGCAAGGTGGACTTGACGCGCCTGCCGGAAACGACCAACTCCCGCCCGCCATCCTGGCGCCAATCGGGAGTCGGGCGTTGCCAAGAGGCGCGCCCAATTCTTCGCTGCCACGGCCTGCCCGCGATCGGTTTCCCAACCGCGTCAGAGCCAGGTCTGCCTGCCGCTCGCTTCATCCCACCAACGGCCTCCTTGCCGGATAGGAAAACGAGCGGCTTGTGTTGTGCTCCGGTCGATTGGCGTCAGCCTCGCCGAATCGCGAAAACTGAACCTGTAGGGCGTCCCTGGCCCGTCGGCGTCACCGAACGACAGGAGAAAGAGCCATGGAAAAACCATGAATGACTTCGCGGCGTCACCGGGCCGGTCTCGTCGACGTCCGCCATCGGACGCCGGCGCTGATGAAATTTGAGGAGCCATCCTTCCTTGGAGATGCTCCAACAGCAGGGGTCATTTGCCCTTGACCCATCGCTCCGGTTACCAAAGCCACCTTCATCGACAGACCACTGAACGCTCGACATGACGTGAAAGCGTCAGGGAGTCTGCCGGGCTTGCCGGGCACGTTGTGCGATCTCCGCACTCTGTTCCAGCAGTGCCTTTCGCTTGGCCTCCCAGTCGTTGCGGTCCCACAGCTCGAGGTGATCGCGAACGCCCAGAAGGGTCAGCGGTTGTTCTTTTTTCATGCCGGTCCAGTCGAATGTTCTCGCTGGAATCAACAGCCTGCCTTGCGAATCGAGGTCCACCTTATGGGCCATCGCCAGCGCCATCAGATCGAAGTCGGCCATCTCAATTCCGGGAATCGCGTCACTTTTCTCTTGGCTTCGTAAGTTCGCGTAGTATAAATCCGGGTAAAGCCACGGTCGGCGATTCTGTCCGATGACCAGGTAGAACGCATTGCCGTGACTCTCGGGCTTGATCGCATAGCGGACGTCCGCCGGCACAAGCATGCGGTTTTTTTTATCTAAAGATACGTCGTATTGGCCAAAGAACAGTAAGTTTTCCAAGTCTTTGTTCCGAGTTGCATCGTGATGGCGATCAGGGAGTTTTACCCACCTTCGGGGAAATCATCAACCTGAATCTCCACTTCCTTCCACTTTTCGTTAAAGATCAGGTTATCCCCGACCGATACCCCCACTCCTACCTTCAAAAAGCAGGTTCAGCGGTGGAAACTCGGCGAGTTGGCCGTGGATAAGCGGTGGATAAGTCGGGTAGGGAAGGTACTCTCGGATCTATTTGGTTCGAGAACCCCGTTTTTGATGCGGAAACGCGGTGGCGGGAAGTGGCGAATGTGAACCCTTTTTCGGGGGGTTCAGGCCCTTGAGTGAGTGACGCTTGAAGGCAATCCTGGCTAATCCCCCTGCAATGCCGCCCAAAATGACGTGAGCGGCGATCAGCGTCCACGGTCCCCGAGCATGCGGATCCGGCTCGGCGATCCTCATCGCACCGAGCAACGGGCTCCACGTCCCGATTTCCCCCCATTTGACCGTATCCGATTGAAGCTGGAATTCACCTCGCAGGTACCACGCCAAGGGACCCGCCAAAACGACGAGCATTGCAATGGCAATTCCAGCGGCCTGAGCGCGCGGGCTGCGCAGCGCCATGCGCCAGAACCCCAGGCCCGTCAGCCACGCGCTCACGTACCCGCTCGTGAAGATGAGCCGCTCCTGCGTGAAGTCTCCGGTAAGGAACCCAGCCATGATCGTAAATGGCACCGCCCCCGCGATCGTGATCGCCGCGGAGTTGAACGACCCCATCAGCAGCGGAAAACACAGGGCCGATCCAACGAATTGGGCCGGGAGAATGACCTTAAACCCCAGGAGATCAGCAGGCCGTGGAAAGGATTTCGTCGCCGCGAACGGCACGTGCCCGGCGACCACCCCCAGGGCGGCAAGCTGAATCACGAGCCATACCGCGGCGGGAACAACCAGTGACTTCGCTCTACCTTCCCCGCTCGTCATGGCTCGACCTTCAGCGTCGCGCTGCGCGTCTGCGGCTGCCCACTGTTCGGCGGCTCATCGATCGGAAATGTCACATGATCGAAACGCAGGTCGATCGCCGTGTGCCCCGCGTCAACACGGTGGTATTCCTGCACAATTCGCTGCATGTAATCCAGCTTCTGATACCACTTCACCTCGATAAAATCATCGCTGGCTGACTTGGGACGCCCCCAGCGCACCTCAGTCCCATCTCGCGTCATCAGAACCAGCCAGGCTTCCTTCTCATCCAGCCGTCCCGCGAAGTTGTGCACGGAAATCGTGAGGATCTCCTCCGCGAACGGCTTGTTGTAGATCAGCGACACCATCTCCAGCCCCGCCGCCAAATCTTCCCCCGGCCAATGTATGCCCGGAGCCGGCGGCGCGTGCTTCACCCCTTCAATGAGCCTGATGTTCATCCGCCCGTTCTGTCCGTACATGATCTTCTTCACCTGCGCGTTATTGAACTGCTCGGGCAGCTTGATCCCGTCCGCATCGACAAGCGAATAGTAGTCTCCCCACCTCGCCAGCGCAATCGGCGCCCGATAGTCGCAATCGATCTCGATCGTATCCCCCGGCCCCTTCACAAATGCCCGGCGCACCTGTGACACCTGCCGGATCCACGGGTTCGTCTTCAGAATCTCATACACGCTCACCAGCATCTGCTGGTCAAACGCCGACCGCGCCGTCGCCGGCTGAACTGACGCGACGATCTGCTCGGCGAGGAAGTCGCTCATCCAAACCGGACGATTCTTTAGGACGACGCGCGGGGCGGAGCTGGGAAAGGTCAGCTTGTGCTCGACATAGGATCGCAGATGCGTGTAACCGACCGCCCCTCCGACGCACAGAATGAGCAGGACGCAGAGGTTAAGGGCCAATCTGCGCCGGGCTCGCCGCGCCGCTGGATCGACGGTCTTTACGCGGACCGGCTTGTATTTCTGTTTGGGCATGCGTCGCCGATTCCTCCAGGGCAGCGCGGGCCGCGCCGCTGCCTTTTACTTATCGGACGTTCCAGTTGAATTCCTCCACGGGCGGGGCGGCCAGTCACCATCATCGGCACAACGGTTCAGCCCGGCTTAGACGCGATACGGTGGTCCAAATACCGCCTCCTGTTCAATCGATTTTTCGAAAAGGTTGAGAAACGCGAAGATTCGCGGTTCGCGCGGCGGCCGTGATGGGCGCATCATATAGGGTGGCGGGACTATGCTGGCGATCAGGTGCCATCAGAGAAAATGCTCGGGGCGGAGCCTAGGGCGTCCTTAACGACGGCGGATGTCATGGGCGAGCCAGTGGTATTGATAGCCGACGATCACGAGGACACGCGAGTCGTGCTGAGATTATTTTTGGAGCGCGGCGGCTGCCGCGTCGTGTCGGCTGAAGATGGCGCCGAGGCGCTGTCGTTAATGGCCCTGTCCGAGCACAAGTCCCGCGGATTTGATGCCGTGGTGCTGGACTGCATGATGCCCGGCCTGAGTGGCTTGGACGTGCTCAAGGCGATGCGGGGGGATGATCGACTGAAGGCCGTGCCCGTTCTGATGTACAGCGCCGACGCATCGCCGGAGCGGCAGGAGCAGGCCTTTCGGCTGGGGGCCCAGGAATACGTCGTCAAGGGAAGCTCGATGTGGAGCTCGGTGGTATCGAAGGTGCTTCGAATGGCGGGGGCGCCGACTTAGACAGACGAGCCGCCCTACGGCGCTTCAGGGTCATTTGACATCAGTTCCACCACCTCCTCAGGGCCATACAGCAGGTATCGGCCGTGAGATACCCACGCCACATGGCTCCCCGAGTCGGTCTGCATATAAGTCCCGCCGGTTTTCTGGCGGCTGGGGTTTTCCGCGCTCCCCTCCGGACTCGGAACGCCCAGGTAAACGTGGACCTTGTACCTGTTGCCTTTCGTATCGCCGGCGGTAAACGTTCGAAGCCGCGTCGCCATCGTGATTGGACCTCCCTTGGATCAGTGCGCAGATGCTAATCGATTGCGCTGCGGTCGGCCAACTCATCGGCGCAGGAACGATAGGATGTGCGACAGAACGAGGATGGGGATGTCAAATCGATTTAATCGCGGCAAGCGCCATCGGGCATTCACCCCCATTTCATTGAAATGGGTACAATACTGAAGGTCATTTCGGAGCTGCTCATGAGCAAAAACAGCTTATTTGCCTTCATCTTGTTGGTGTTCCTCGGGGCGGAAGCTGTAGTGGTTTTACGACGCCACGCGCCGGAGGTGGCGGCCCGACCTGAGCCGCATCCGCAGCCCAGCCCGAACGTCGAGGAGATCGCGCCCCGCACAGAGCCTGATCCGGTCCCGGTGTTCGCGCCGCCACCTGCGCCGGTGGAACATCCCGCGCCCCAAGCCGTAGCCGCACCAAAGAGCATCCGTGCCCCGGTGCCGGCCGCGCCGCCGAACGCGCAGCCTCCGAATGTGCCAGTAACGGACGCGGGATCCATTCCAGTGCCGGTCGCCAGGTACGCCCTCAGCCTCGTCGGCGCCGACCCGGAGGCCGAGGGCGTCTGGGCGGACGCGATCAACGATCCCAACATGCCCGCCGCGGCGCGCAAGGATCTGATCGAAGATTTGAATGAGGAGGGGTTCCCCGACCCGAAAAATATTACCCCCGATGATTTGCCGCTGATCCTGAATCGCATCGAGTTGATCGAAGCGCACGCGCCCCTTGCCATGGATGACGTCAACGCGGACGCGTTCGCCGAGGCATATAAGGACCTGCTTAAGATGCTCGATAAGGCGATGCAGTAGCATCCCCGCGCGTTCCGGCAGCGAGAATTCGATCGATCAAGTCTCCATTGCGCGTGATGGCGCCGTACTCGATCGCGGCGGCCACCAGGTTGACGCCGAACGCGATCAGCGCCGCGGCGTGATGCCAGCCGGTGGGAAGAAAGCGGTTATCCACCGCTGCACCCAGCACGGCGGCGGCGAACACGCTAAAGATCGCAAGGAGCGCGGCCGGGAACGCCAGCGCCTTGAACGAGCGGGTGGGCGCCGCCCACGAGTCATCCAGTTTCTTCACGAGTACGGCGTGGCGCACCCATTTGGCGGTGGCGACGAAGTACGTGAACACCACACAGTGAACGCCCACGCAAAGAAGGGAAGCCATCGCCCCCGCCAGGGTATGCCATGGCCGCCACGCGGGCGCGCCGGCCGCGGCATAGCCCAAGGCGATGGTTGCCAGCAGCGACGCCAGATTGGCGATCGAAAGGCCAAGGAACAGCGAGATCATCGCGTGTCGCCCTGAAACGTGGCGGTGAGGCTCCCCTCGCGCCAGCTCAACGCAAGGTTGCTTTCCCCGCGCACGAATCGCGCGAGCGGCTCGGCAATGGCGCTTCGGCGCCAACCGCTCAGCAGGCGCAGGTCCTCACCGCTTTCGCCGCCAGTCAGGTGCCGAAACAACTGAAGCATATCCTGGCGATTCGCAACCAGATTCGGATCGATGCCGCGGCCGAGGCTCACGCACTCCGCCGCCGCCCACAATGCATCGGCGCGGAACTTCTCCGCCGGTGTTTCCTCGCGCGGCCGCGCGCTGGCCAGCTTGTCCGGCGGCATCGATGCCGCACGAGCGGTGGCCGATACGATCTCGCTGCCGTGCGCCACCTCGACCGGCCGCGGCAACCCGCGCACCCGCGCCAGCCGTTCCACTGTCTTGACCGGGTTGCGCGACAGGTCGATCAGGATCTCGTCCTTAAGAAACGCCCGCGGCGGAACATCGTGCGCCCGGGCGGCGCCGTCCCGCCAGATCACCAGCTCGCGCAACACCGCCATCCCGGTCGCGTGCAGTGACGTCGCGCCGCGCACCTTGCGGTACTGGGTCTCCGGATCAAAACGGTAAAGCGACGCGTCGCACAACGCCCGGCATTCTTCGGCGACCCACTCGGTGTGCCCCATCCGCGCCAGGCAGCGGCCGATCTCGTCGCGGACCGCAGGAAGATAACGCACGTCGTCTGCCGCATAGCGGAGTTGCATCGCCGACAGTGGCCGTTGGTCCCAGTGCGTGAACGTGAGTCCCTTGCCGAGTTGCGCCCCGGTGATCTCCTTCACGAGCTTGGAAAGCGACAACGGATAACCGAGCCCGATGAACCCGGCGGCGATTTGCACGTCAATCACGTTCGCCGGCTCGCGCCCCAGATTCCGAAACACCGGCTCCAGGTCCTGCTGCCCCGCGTGTACGATTTTTTCGACCGCCGGATCGCAGAGCAGTTCCCAGAATGGCGTCAGGTCGAGCTGCACGAGCGGATCGATCAGCGCCACCTTCTCGGTGGAGGCGACTTGAATGACGCACAGCTTCGGGATGTAAGTCA
>JBBRIN010000078.1:0-9446 GCA_038221115.1 Tepidisphaerales bacterium | reverse complement strand
GGGAAGGAACTTCTGATTTCTAAGTGACGGGTTCGGCTGATAGAAGCGCCCCCATTGTCCGCCACAACCGGTTAGCGCGCAAAGCGTGAGCGATATAACGAACACTTGGAGCCTGCCCATCGATCCTCCTTTTGACGTGATACCACCAGTCTAATCCGGAGCGAACCCACGACAAAAACAATTCTGGGCTGTCCTCCATCCCCCGCGGCGGATGGCACACTCCCCAA
Organism: Tepidisphaerales bacterium; assembly: GCA_038221115.1. GTDB lineage: Bacteria > Planctomycetota > Phycisphaerae > Tepidisphaerales > Tepidisphaeraceae > JANXVV01. Next base: position 9,219 of record JBBRIN010000078.1, on the reverse strand, counting down.
TTTCGGGTGCCCCGGCCACGCCCCCCAACGCCCTTCACCCACCAAGCACCTTCCCCGCGTGGCCATGTCTTTCTCTTCACCGCCCCACGCCATAGCCCCGCCCTGAGTTCCTCCCCGATCTCACGCGAGTCCCGCCGCCTGACCACACCACCCCGCTCCCTCGAAACCATCTGATCATTCACACGACCACCCGCACCGATTCCGCGAGCGGCTGTTATAGTTCACCCCCATCGGCGCGCCGCCCCACCCCTAGTGGCAACCTCACTTGACACGATGATGCCCCTCGAAGCCGCCCCACCTCACCTCGATCACGAGCCCTTCGCATCACGCTCGCGCGCACCGTCACGATCGCCCTGCTCGTCGGCGCCGTACTCGCCTGGCGCTGGGGCGGCCTGGCCCGCTGGCCCATCGCCACCCTCTTGGTCCTCTGGCCCTCCTTCGGCGGCCACTGGGTAGAACTCTGGTTCCTCAAATCCCTGCGCCCCCGCCTCCCCGACTCGCGTCCCGTGCAGGTTGCCTCCCGCATCGCCGTGTGGTTCATCGGCGGCGTCGCTTTAGCGCTCGGCATGCGGCTTACCGCGATCGCGCTCACCCGCTCCCGCCCCGCTCACTGGCCCCCGTGGTGGCTCGGCGGACTCGCCTTCATCGCCATCGAGCTGGCCGTACATCTCGCGCTCCAACTACGCGGCCGCCCCAGCTTCTACAACGGCCGAGGCTAGTGGAGCCCCCTCCATCTTCGACCCCCGCCGATCGAGAATGTCCGACCCCACCTGTCCGTTTCGTCGCGACGCGCAGCGGAGCGCGCTTTGCAGAGTTGGACGACTCTATCCCAATTTCTTGCCGCCCAGCATGAGCATTAGTAGACTCATCCAAGTCTGCCGCAACGTGCGACACGAACCAGCTTCCGACCCTTTCCAGGAACACGCCATGCCCAAATTCCTCTGCACCCACACCGTTCCCCCCAAGGCCGTGACGCTCGAGCAGGTCAAGCAGATCAGCCAGGCCGCTCAGACCGACAAAGTCGTCAAAGGCCAGCGCTCTTTCGGAAATCTCGCCGAAGGAAAAATCGCCTGCATCTTCGAGGCCCCTAACCGCGAAGCCGTCGCCGCCTTCTTCACCAGCAAAAAAATGCCCGTCGATTCCATCGTTCAGATGGACTTCGAAGGCGATTGCGGCAACATCGTCAAACTGTAAGCGGGTACATCGCCAAGCGGTGCCATGGCCACGCCCCTCGTGCCCTTTCCCCTACGCACGCCTTTCCCGCGTGGCCATGTCTTTTCCGGGATAACCTGATTCCCCCGGCAGCGCTCTCGATAACCACACTCCACAACATCCATCAAACGCCAATCCCCTCCCCCGGTATTATGAACGCATCGCGGCTCGCTCGCACAGTCGCTTGCACGACGTCGCGCAACGCGCATCATCATCGAATATCCCGTTCCCATTTCCCCAAGGAACCTCTCTATGTCCCCCACGCCCCCCTCTGACCAAAATACCACCACTCCCTCCACCCTCTCCCGCCGCACCCTCAACAAGCGCCTCGGCCAGATCGCCGCCGCCTCCGCCCTCGCCGGCATCGCCGTCCCCAATGTCCACGCCGCCGGCGACTCCACCATCCAGATCGCCCTCGTCGGCTGCGGCGGCCGCGGCACCGGCGCCGCCGGCGACGCACTCAAGGCCAAAGGCGTCAACCCCCGCCTCGTCGCCATGGCCGACGCCTTCGACGACCGTCTCGAACACTCTTACAAACAGCTCACCGGCAACCCTCAGCTCGCCGACTCCATCGACGTCCCCGCCGATCGCAAGTTCATCGGCTTCGACGCCTACAAGCACGCCCTCGACTTCCTCAAGCCCGGCGACGTCGCCATCTTCGCCACGCCCCTCGCCTTTCGCCCCGTCCATTTCGCCTACGCCATCAAAAAGGGCCTCAACGTCTTCATGGAAAAGCCCCTCTCCGCCGACGGCGCCAACAGCCGCCGCCTCCTCAAGCTCGCCGAAGAAGCCATTGCCAAAAATCTCAAGGTCGGCGTCGGCCTCATGTCCCGCCACGCTCGCCCCCTCCAGGAGCTCCATCAGCGCATCGCCGACAACGAGATCGGCGACATCGTCCTCATGCGCGGCTACCGCATGGGCCCCAGCACCCTCGCCACCTTCAAGTCCACCCCCAAGCCCCCGGAGCTCTCCGACCTCGAATTCCAGATCCGCCGCTTCCACTCCTTCCTCTGGGCCGGCGGTGGCGCCTTCTCCGACTACAACATCCACATCATCGACCACCTCTGTTGGATGAAAAACGCCTGGCCCGTCAAAGCCTTCGCCGTCGGCGGCCGTCACTACAAGCACGACGACGCCGGCGTCCCCTTCGTCGACCAGAACTTCGACTCCTACGCCGTCGAGTACACCTTCCCCGACACCACCAAATTCCACTTCGAAGGCCGCTGCATGGACGGCACCGCCGTCCAATACGCCAGCCACATCCACGGCACCAACGGCTACGCCATCGCCTCCCGCCAGGGCGATTGCGGCGCCCCCTCCAGCATCTACAAAGGTCTCTCCGACAATCGCGATAACCGCATCTGGCAATCCACCGACCGCACCGTTCCTTATCAAAACGAGTGGAACGACCTGATGGAAGCCATCATGAACGACAAGCCCTACAACGAGGTCAAGCGCGGCGTCGAAGCCTCCCTCGTTACCAGCATGGGCCGCATGTCCGCCCACACCGGACAGGAAATCACCTTCGACCAAATGCTCAACTCCGACCACGAGTTCTCCCCAAACCTCGACACCCTCACCAAAGATTCGCCCTCGCCGCTCCCTTCCGACCAAAACGGCCTCTACCCCCAACCCGAACCCGGCCGCAAAAAGCGCGAGTATTGACCCGATGCGCCTCCGCCTTTCAACCCTTCTACCCCTAATTCTGCCCGTCGTCCTCCTCGTTATCGCGGCCTATACCCAATGGGGCCTCGCCGGACTCCCGCCCGTCCCGCCGGCCCCCGCCCTCACCCCCGAAACCGCCACTCAGCCCTATGGCTTTCCGGCCTGGGTGCGCGTCGCCCACTACGTCAACCTTCTGTTCATGACCCTGCTGATTCGCAGTGGCCTGCAGATTCTCATGGACCATCCGCGTCTCTATTGGAATGACCACTGCACCCCCGGCACCGAGTGGGCACGCTTCACGCCCGTCCAAATGCCCCGCGACCGCCTCTACACCGCCAAGGAAGACGCCCGATACCTCACCCCCTGGGTCGGGCTCCCCGGCGGCAAGCATACCCTTGGCCTCGCCCGCCACTGGCACTTCATCAGCGCCATGTTCTGGGTCGCCAATGGCGCCATCTACCTCGCCCTTCTATTCTTTACGAGCCACTGGCGACGGCTCGTGCCGACCTCTTGGCGCATCCTTCCCGACGCCTGGGCCGTCTTCGTCCACTACGCCACCTTTCACCTCCCGCCGGAGCCCGACGGCTTCTTCCGCTACAACGCCCTCCAACAACTATCCTATTTCGCCGTCGTCTTCATCCTCGCTCCCCTCTCCATTCTCACCGGCCCCGCCATGTCCCCCGCTCTCGTCAACCGGTTCAAATGGTATCCCAGGCTCCCGGGCAATCGGCAGGTCGGCCGCTCCATTCATTTCCTGATCCTCTGCGCGTTCGTCGTTTTCATCATCCTCCACGTCGCCATGGTTTTCATCAGCGGCTTCGTCCGCAACATGAACCACATCGTCATGGGCTCCGATCGGTCCCTCCTCTTCGGCATGTACGTCGGCCTCTTCGGTGTCGCCGTCCTCTTCGCCGCCAACGTCCTCGCCAACTGGATCTCGTGGCTCTACCCGCGAACCGTTCAGCGCGCCGGCAACCGCCTGGTCAATCCGCTCGTCCGCCGCCTGCTCGCTCACCACGCCCCCCGCGCCGAGTACACCCGGCAAGACATCTCCCCATTCTTCTGGCCCAACGGCAGGATGCCTTCCTCCGACCTGTGGAAAGCCCTCGTCGCCAATGATTTCAAAGACTACCGCCTCAACGTGTACGGCCTCGTCGGAAACCCCCTCCAGCTCTCGCTCGACGATCTTCACGCCCTCGCCAAAAAATCCCAGATCACCCTCCACCACTGCATCCAGGGCTGGTCCGGCATTGCCCTATGGGGCGGCCTGCCGATGGACCAGCTCATCCAGCTCGTCCGCCCCAAGCCCAACGTCCGCGCCGTCATCTTCTACTCCTTCAGCGAAGGCTCCGCCGGCGGCCAATACTACGACAGCCACACCATCGAAAACGTCCGCCATCCCCAAACCCTTCTGGCCTATGAGATGAACTATCAGCCTCTCAACGACGTCCACGGCGCTCCGCTGCGCCTGCGCGTCGAGAACCAGCTCGGGTATAAAATGGTCAAATGGGTCCAAGCCATCGAGTTCGCCCAGGACGTCCGCCACGTCTATAAGGGCCACGGCGGCTACGCCGAAGACAACGAGTTCTTCGATACCATGGCCGACATCTAACCGCGCACCTTTTCACAAGAGGTCACCTCTATGAGCGACCAAGATTCCGAGCGCCTCAGAACACACCCCGACCAACGCTTTGCCTCACCCCAGCATCGGTTCGACCTCAACGCCGTCGCCGCCAAGCTCCGCCAGGAATCCCAGGCCGGTGAGGCTGGCCACCGCCAGCAGACAATCTATAAGCACGGCCCCACCACCGTCTCCCTGTTCCTCTTCGGTCACCTCACCCGCTTACCGCCTCACCGCGCCAACGGCGTGGTCACCATCCATGTCCTCAAAGGCCATCTCCAGGTCACCGCCGAGGGCCAGGTGCATGATCTGTACTCCAACAACCTCCTCGCACTCGCCTCCGGTGTGCAACACGACGTCGTCGCGCCCCAGGAGACCGAAATGCTTCTAACCGTCCAGTTGGACCCCCGATAGACTGCCGTGCTCCTCCGCGCCCGGTGGCTCCATCGAGCATAAGACATTATCCTCCCCCCATACCCCACCTCACCCCCTCCACAATGAAACCCTTCCTCTTCCTCATCATCCTCCTCCTGATGACCTCTCCCCTCCACGCCGACGACACATTCCCCGCCCCGTGGAAACACCAGGACATCGGCCCCGCCGAAGTCCCCGGCAGCGCCACCCACGATGCCGGTGTCTTCACCCTGCAAGGCACCATGGATATCTGGGGCCCGGCCGATGGCTGTCACCTCATGTGGCAGCCCCTCCACGGCGACGGTGAATTGGTCGCGCGCGTCACCGCCATGGAGAACCCCGGCGGTGTCGGTCACGCCAAGGCCGGCCTTTGCATCCGCGGAACGCTCGACCCCGGCGCACGCAATGTCGCCATGTGTGTCACGGCCGTCGATGGCACGCAGTTCTTGTATCGCGAAAACAAGGATGACAAGACCGCCCGCGTTCCCCTCGATCCCGACGCACAAAAAGCCGGCGTCCCCAAGAAACACTTCCCCTGCTGGCTCAAAATCGTCCGCCGCGGCAATGAATTCAGCGGCTATGAATCGGCCGACGGGGAAACCTGGGCGCCCTCCGGAAAGATCACCCTCGCTCTCCCCGCGGATGCCATCCTCGGCCTCACGAGTTCCTCACACGTCAAAAACATCCTCTGCAAAAGCACCTTCGACCACGTAATCGTCACCCCTGCCCTTCCTTCCGCCCCCCGCGCCGGCGCCGGCGGTAGGGGCGCCGGCGGCAAACTTCCGCCCGGACAGGTCGCCCAGGTCACCACCATCAATATCGACGGCTCCGACCCGCGCATCGTCTACCAAACCACCGACCCCATCCAGGCCAGCAAACGCTTCGCGTACGTCGCCTACCCGATCCTCTCTTCCGAAGCGTCGAAGTAACCAACCCTCCCCCCATCACCCTCATTCCTCCTGTTCCTTCGCCCCGCCCGCCCCAGCTCTGGCCTTCCCGCGCGCCGACTTCGTAATGCAATCCGCCGGCGGCTCTTTCGGCAACGACTCGCGCCAAACCCTCACCGCCTCCAGCAGCGCCGCCGTCTTTTCCGGGTTTTGTTTCGACGCCTCCTGCGCCTCCGCCCGGTCCCTCGGCAGGCCGTACAACTCCACGCGCCCCTTGCCATCGCTCAGCAGCTTCCACTCCCCGTCACGCACCGCAAATCGCGGCCAATACTCCGGCTTCTTGTCCGCGCCCGACCACTCCCAAAACAACGCCCGCCCCCGCGCCCGCTCCGCGCCGCTGCACACGTCCCAAAGATTCTCGCCGTCGCCGCTCCAGTCCTCCGGCGGCTTCACGCCGGTCGCCACGCAAACCGTCGGCAAAAAATCCACCGCCGCCAGCACCGTCGTCTCGTTCACGCGCCCCGCCGCCACATGTCCCGGCCAGCGCACGAAGAACGGCAGATGAACGCCCCCATCGTACAGGCTGCGCTTGCGCCCCCGCATCCCGCCGGTGGAGCCCGTGCTGTAATACGTCCCATACCCGCCGCGCAGTTCTTTCTGCGCCTCCCGCCCCGTCACCTCCGGCCCATTGTCGCTCGAGAACACGACGATCGTCCGCCCCTCCAGCTTCAATGCCGACAGCGCCGCCAGCACTCGCCCGATCCCCTTGTCCCCGTCCGACACCGCCGCCGCGTATGGTCGGTGCTGCTCGTCCAGGTTCGCCCACTCCGCCAGCGACTCCTTCGACGGCATCTGCGGCGCGTGCGTCTGATGAATCCACAAATTCAGATAAAATGGCTCGTCCTTGTGCCTCGTCATGAAGCCGATCGCCTCCTCGAACACCTTGTCAAACGTGGTCGCGTTCATTTTCGGCGATCCCGTCCACACCGCGTGCTCGTCCACCCCGTACACCGCCGGCAGCGGCGCATCGTCCACCGGCCCGCATAGGTGCCACTTGCCATAGTGCCCCGTCGCATACCCCGCCGCCTTCATCACCCGCGGCAGCATCACCGCCCGCGGGTCCAGCCAGTCCACCTGCCGAGCCTCCCGATTCTTCACCGGCCCGCCGATCGCCTCATGCACCCCAAACCGCGCCGGATACCGCCCCGTCATGAACCCCGTTCGGCTCGGCGAGCACACCGGATTCGCCACGTAAAACTGCGCAAACTCCGTCCCCTCTTTCGCCAGCCGATCCAGGTTCGGCGTCCGCACGTTCGCGTTCCCATGGCAACTCAAATCTCCCCACCCCCAATCATCCGCCAGGATAAACACCACATTCGGCCGCTCCGCCCCCGCGTCGGCGTCTGCTGCCTCGGCGCACACGCCCCATCCGATCCACAACGCCACGATGCTCGCGCACCCGATCCAATACCACGAGCGGACCTGTCCCAGCCCGCAACGCGACCTCGCTGTCTTGCGCATGTCCATCTCCACCAAAGTATCTGCCCCGTTGCGAGTTTCCGAATTGTCCCCGATGATGTTGAGTATACCCCTTGAGAGGCTCGGACATGGATCGCGATGTCAGGTACTTTTTTATCCGCGCCAATGGGGGAACCTCGCACCCGTCACCCCACGACCACACCCCCTCCTCCCGGAGGGGAAGTGAGAAGGAAGAGTGGGTGGGGGAGAGCGTGAGAGGAGGCGGGCGAGAAAACTTGAGGCTATGGTGTCTTGCCCGCCCCCTCTCACATTGCAACATCGAACGCGATTTCACCAAATACAGTCATCGATAAATCCTCACTCATCATCCATCCACACCGGCGCCGCAAACGCCCGCGCCGTCTCGACCCCCTCCTTAAATACCCCCACATAGTAAAAGTCGAACCCGTTCGCCACCGCCCCTTCCACCGTTTTCTGTCCCTTCGCCACCATCAGCGTCGCCAGCGTCTTCGTCTCGCCGCCGTTCTTGTCGTATTTCCCGCCGTACACTTCCATCTTCGAGATCACGCTCCCCACCGGGTCGTTCACGAAAACTTTCGCCATCAGGTCTCCCGTCGGCCGCGTCGCCAGCGCCGTTCCCATCATGTTGCCATTCAGCGTGAACTCCAGGTGCAACTTCGGCTCCAGCGTCGCATACACTCGCCGCGCCCGCAGCGCCCGCATGATCTCATCCCCCGTCAACCGCTCCGCCAGCACCCCCGTCCGAATCCGCCGGTTCTCCACACCCAGCGGCCCATGCACGTCCGTCCCCGCCGTCGGCCCCACCTTCCATCCCATCGCCCAGATCTTCCGCACCGTCGGCACATAGCTCATCCCCTCCCCCGAGTTCCAGATCTCAGACAAACACACCACCTCGTTCCGCGCCTTCGTCCGCCCCTGAAAATCGTTGAAATTCTTCCCCTTCTTCCCCGGCATCTGCGGATGGCAGAACTGCGCCGCCACCAGCTCGCCGCGCTGCGCCGCCAGCCAGTCATACGCCCACTCAAATGTGTGCCCCTTCGCGTACGCGCTCGCCCAGTCGCGCGTGTTCAACACGTTCATGTGCCCCAGCCCGCCCTTGTCCGGATCCTGGTTGCGCGAGTACTCAAACCCCGCCATCGCCACAAACCGGTCCGTCGTCGCGTCCGCCGCCTGCTTCTTCGTCGCCGCCCAGTGCTCGTCCGTAAACCCGTTCTTATAAAACTCGTTCTGCTCCGGCGACGAGTGGTCCGTCATGAAATAAAAGTCGTAGTGATTCACCTTCGCCTTCTCAAAAATCTCCGCCGGCGTGTGCAGGCTGTAATCCGCCGTCCCCTTGCCCAACTTCGTCGCGATCGTCTTCTGATGGTCCCCCGAGTACCCGCTGTGCGCGTGCGTCGTCCCCAGGTAAAACCGATAAGCCCCCGACATGGATTTCTCATCCACCTCCCCCGGCCTCTGAACCACCAGCGGCCCCACCCGTCCCGCCGGCCGCAACAACTCTTCCTCCCCGCCGTCCGCCCCCTTATTCGCCGCCCCCGTCTTCGCCACCCCCGTCGGCTCCGCCGCGCCGCCCACCAATCCCCCACTCGCAACCGCAGCGACCACCACAAACAAAAGCAACGTCCGTCCAAGTGCAGCATGTCCCATCCCCCCATCCTATCCGCGACATCCTCTTTTTCACCTTCCGGTCCCCTGCTCCGATCTCCGGATCTCCGGGGGAGGGATAGGCTGGAGGTTCCGTCGTGCGCGCTATTTCTTAGCCACTCCGCAGTAGCCCGCGAGCCTGCCTCTGATGAGTGAAGCCGAATCGCTCGCCGCGTCCAGCGACACAACTCGCAACATAACGCTGACGGCCCTCTAACTGCGCGGTAAACTGTCGCCCGTCCTCGATATGATTTCCCGCGAAAGGAACCCCATGAA
>JBBRIN010000077.1:0-9540 GCA_038221115.1 Tepidisphaerales bacterium | reverse complement strand
CAACGACTCCGCCGGCATCTTCTCCAGGATCCTCTTGTTCTCCGGGTCGGACGCCAGGACCGCCATGACTTCGTACGTCAGCCGATGAATGGACATGTTCGCGCCGCCCGTCAACGCTTCCAGCGTCGGCAATTTGTGCTCGCCCCGCGCCCCCTGCACCGCCAGAACCCAGGACGTGCCGGGGTTGAAGTCGTTGTTTCCCGTGCCCTTCGCCTTCGCGTAATTCGCCTTCACCTGCGCCGTCAACCGGTCCAGGTTCGGATCCTTCGCCAGGTACGCATCCCACAACGACCGGCACGATTGCAGTGACGTCTTGGTCCGGTTGTTTTTCGCGCTGATGCTCACTTTGCGAAACGCCACCACCGAGATGCCCATGAGCAGCACGATGATCCCGATCACGATGGCGATCTCCACCATCGTGAACCCGCCGCGCGCGCCGCGCCGGCGTGAACTCGCAAGGGGTAAAGCGTCGGTCTGTTCTCGCACGTGAACTCCTTAAACCGGCCTCGGGGCGTCAGATGCGATCGATCGGCTGACGGCGGCTCAACCCCGCTGATCGAACGCCTCGCGGCGTCGGATTGTTCGCGTTGTCCACCCGCCGGTGAGCCCAATCGACCTCTGATTGACCGCGATTAGCAGCATTCTTGCAAAAATTGCCGCCCCGAGCCATCGATCGCGCCCTGCGAACGCGTTACCGAGGCCAGGAATGCGCTAACCTGATGCCGCATCACTGCTTGGCCCCCGCCGTCTCATAGCTGTACAGGTTGTCCGCCCGGGTCAGAAAGCGCCCGTCCGGGCCGGCGGAAAAAAAGAATGGCCGGTTCCCCGGAGCCATCCCCACCGCCGGATGAAACGCCGGCATGAACGCGATGGGCATCCCCCATGCGTCCCGCAGTGTCGTCTCGTCGTAATAGCTGATCGGCAAGTCGGAGAATGCCGCAAACAGGTCCATCTGCGTCTTCATCGCCCGCACCATCTCGCGGTTGTTCCGCTCCGCGTTGCGCAGAAGAATGCGCTCGTCGGGTGGCTGGTAAAGACCCGGCGCTTCGGGAATCAGCTCCGGCACGATGGGGAAATCCTGCCCGCTGCGCCGCGCATATTCGACCAGCAAAGTCTCCAGCCGGCTAAGCAGCCCCTTGGTCACCGAATCGGCCGACTGCGCCCGTACGCGCCTGGCCAGGCTCACCATCAGCCCCAGCGCGATCACCAGCACCGAGATCGTCGTCAATAATTCAACCAGCGTGTAGCCCCCCACCGGCCGAACTCGCCCGCCCCTTTCGGTAAACATTTCGATGAGACTCCGCCGGGTCATGGACGAACCTACCGACGCAGGTTGGGTGGAATCTCGAAGTTCGTCACGTCGTCCGTATTATCCCCGTGAGGCTTGAGTCCCCACAGTCCATCCGGTCCTGCCGCCCAGAGCAGAAATGGACCGGTGTACGCTGGGCGCTCGTTGCCGTTAATATTTCCGCTCATATCCTCGTCCCCGAGAATTCGCTGCATTTCCTTCGTAGTCGATAGCGTCCCGCCCGGAAACGCCCTGTGGCTGTATAAGGGCTGGCGTACGCTCGTCAACGGGGGACTGGCGACAAATAATGATGAGCCTGGGGCCGTAATGTCGGGCAATGATGGGTTTCCCGGCACGTACACGTAGGGCTGGTCGTTACCATCCAGAAACCTGCCCGCCTTCTTCCGAATCGGGTAACCAACCGGGGTATTGATCAGCGTATCAATGCGGGTGACTTTGAAGTTCTCAAGGTTCAGCAATGGCCCGTACGGCGCGCCGCCCGGCCGAAGTTGGCAACGCAGCGCAAGCGACGTAAACAAGGTATGAGCGCCGTTGTCATTCACGTAGGGCACATAGGTCGGCGGATTTCCTCCCACAAGAGTGTCCAAGCTGTCGTGCTCCACATACAAATTGGCGGTAGCCAACGGCAGATCCAGCACTGGGTAGGCGTTCCAGATGTCGTGGTACGCCTGTAAACCGGCAGCCATTGCCTGAAGATCGTTCGCCGTCCGCGCCCGCGACGCCTGACGGCGCGCGCGACCCACCACAGGTAAGAGCATCCCCGCAAGCAGCGCGATGATCCCAATCACCATCAGCAACTGGACCAGCGTGAAGCCTGTCGGCCGCAAGCGCCGAGGCGCGGCGGCGGAGTCATGCCGATCGTCTCTCATCGGATCTTGCCTCCGTTCACCAGGTCGTCGTTGGTCAGATACTTACGATCCGCGCCGGCGCTGATCAGCATGTATTGGTCCTTGTTGCGGGAGATGAACGTCCCGATGCCGGATTGCGGCACGCTGAAATAAGCGCGCCAGGCGGTGAAGGGGGGGGGAGGAGTGTTACATGCAGTGCTCGCCGGGTTAAACGTTGGAAAATTGTAGTGCGTCAGCTGGTTCGGCTGATACGCCGCCACATTCGCCGCGACAACAGGCATAACTCCGTCGCCACCGGGCCGCGCTCGGATATATAGAATCGGCATTGCGTCGCTATCGGGCCAGCGGTCGAGAAATTCCGGGATTTCAGTGTCTGTATACTTGGTGCGGTCAGTCACCTCGCCGGGCCGGAGCTTCCACGATACCCACTTGCTCGCCACCTGCACCTGGTCCAGCCCCGCCGCCTTCTGGTCCAGGAACGGCTCATATTGCCGCGGCTTCTTGATGTTCAAGCTGGCCGGCCCCCTGCCGACGAGTTTGGAATTGTACTTCTGAGGCGCGGCCGTGGTCGAATCGAGTCCGCCGAGCAAGGCCAAAGTGAGGTTCTCGGTCCCAGTGTACGTTTGGATGACGCCGGGAGCTTTCGTATTGCCCAGCAGCTCTTCATCCGGCAACGGCCCCGGATAAGAATTGAACGTCTGATAATACTGCTCGATCGCCCCCGACAGCATCACGATCTGCGCGCTCGTCAGCGCCCCATAGTTGGCGATGCGTATCCGCCGCACCGTGGGAATCGTGATCGACAGAAGCACCACGATGATCCCAATGACCACCAGCAGTTCAACCAGCGTAAACCCCTGGCGGGCCGATCGGCCGATCGATTGTCGCGGCGTCGATAATCGCATAAGCGCTTTCCAATCTAAAACTCACGCCCTCGCGTGAAGCTGTCCTTGCCATCATCACTTCTTCTGCGTCCCACCCGACACCGTCTGAATCAGCGCGATCATCGGCGCGAACAGCGCCACCACGATGAAACCGACGATCACGCCGAGCACCACGACCATCACCGGCTCCAGGATGCTGATCAGCGAGCCGACCAGGATGTCCACGTCGTTGTCGTAGTTGTCGGCCACCTTGATCAGCATCTTGTCGAGGTCGCCGGTTTCTTCGCCGACGTCGACCATGTTCACCACGATGGCGTCGCACACTTTGCTGGCGCGCAGTGGATCGGCAAAGCTTTCGCCCTCGCGGATCGCATCGTGAACCTTGCCCAGCGCCTTGGTGAATACCTCGTTGCCGCACGTCTCTTTGGTGATGTTGATCGCGTCCAGGATCGGCACGCCGGCGCTGATCAGCGTGCCCAGCGTGCGCGTGAAGCGCGCGATGGCGGTCTTGCTCAGGATGCCGCCGAGGATCGGGATCTTCAGCTTGATCTTGTCCACCCAGTACTTGCCGCTCTCGCTCATCTTCACCAGCTTGATGAACAGGCCCCAGATGATCGGAGACGCCACGATATACGCCCACCCGTTGGTCGGCGGCGCAAACCAGCGGCTCATCACCAGCAGCAGCTTGGTGATCCCGGGCAGTTCGGTCTTAAAGTCCCTGAAAATGTCTTCAAACTTCGGAATCACGAAGATCATGATCATCGACACCACGCCGACCGCGATGCTGATGACGACGGCCGGATAGATCATCGCGCCGATGACCTTCTTCTTGAGCTTGGCCGCCTTTTCCATGAAGTCGGCAAGGCGCTGCAGGATCAGGTCCAGCACGCCGCCCGCCTCGCCGGCGGCGATCATGTTCACGTAAAGCTTGTCAAACGCCTTGGGGTATTTGCTGCACGCGTCGGACAGGGTGCCGCCGCCTTCCACTTCGTCCGCCACGCCGCCGATGATCGCCTTGAGCAGCCCCGGCTTTTGCTGGTCTTCCAGGATCTGCAGCGAGCGCAGAATCGGCAGGCCGGCGTCTTGTAGGGTTGATAGCTGGCGCGTGAACGTCACCAATTGCTTGCGCGGCACACCGCCGATCGAAATCGGCAGTTTGCGCGTCGCCGTCTGCGTTTCCTTCTCGCCCTTCTTCTTTTTGACGGCCTTTTTGCCCGCCTTCTCGCGCACCTTCGTCGGGAAGTATCCCTTCCCGCGGATCTTGGCGATCGCCTCGGCAGAATCGTTGGCTTCGATCTCTTCCTTGACCTCTTGGCCCGACGAGTTCATCGCCTCATACGCAAAGGTTGCCATACGCGTGCTCCATCGATTTCTGGAAAAACCGGAATACTTCGCCCGGATTATGCGCCATGTCCACTGGAACCGAAACGGCCGGACACTCCCGGCATGCACCTCGCCGGATTCGACTCACCGCCGCACAACGCCAACGCGATACAAGAGTTAGCACACCTCTGCCGCAGCCCGATGACCGCCTACTCGTCTTCCGTCATTGTTTCTTTCGCGACCTCTTCGATGGTGGTCACGCCGTCGTAAATCGCGAACAGCCCGCTCTGTCGCAGGGTTCGCATCCCGCGCTTTTTCGACTCGAGGCGAAGCTGTTGCGTGCTGGCATGCTGAATGATCATCTCCCGCATCTCGTCGTCCAGCAGCATGTATTCGTAAAGGCCTTGCCGGCCCTTATACCCGGTGTTGTTGCAGTTCTCGCAACCCTTGCCGTAATAAAACACGCGACCCGCCACGTCTTCCGGCCGCAGGTTCAGCTCGTACAACTGCTCCTCGGTCGGGGTGTACGCCTCCTTGCAGTTGAGGCAGATCTTGCGCACCAGCCGCTGGGCGCAGACACCTTCCAGCGTCGCCGTCACCAGGAACGGCTCCAGGCCAAGGTCCAGCATGCGGGCGATCGCCGACGGGGCATCGTTGGTGTGCAGCGTGCTGAACACCAGGTGACCGGTCAGCGACGCCTGCACCGCGATCTCCGCCGTCTCCTTGTCGCGAATTTCACCGACCAGAATGATGTCCGGGTCCTGACGCAACATGGACCGAAGGATCCTCCCGAACGTCAACTCGATGTCCGGCTTCACCGCGCACTGAATCAGCCCGTCGATATCATATTCCACCGGGTCTTCCGCGGTGATCAGCTTCGTGCTCGCGTCGTTCAGCTCGCGCAGCGCCGAATACAGCGTCGTCGTCTTGCCCGAGCCGGTCGGCCCCGTCACGATCACGATGCCGTTCGGCTTGTGAATCAGTTGCCGGAAGATCTGCAGGTCTTCCTCGCGCATGCCCAGCTTGTCCAGGTCCAGCGCCACGTTGCCCCGATCGAGCACGCGCATGACGACCGACTCGCCGAACATCGTCGGCAGCACCGCGACGCGCAAATCCACCGGCTGGTTGTTCACGCTCAGCTCGATGCGCCCGTCCTGCGGCATGCGCCGCTCCGCGATGTCCAGATTCGCCATCACCTTCACGCGGCTGCTGATCGCGGGCGCAATGTGCGCCGGCGGCGGCATCATCTCGTATAGAACGCCGTCGATGCGATACCGCATCTTGAACTCGGTCTCGAACGGCTCAAAGTGAATGTCCGACGCCTTGTCCTTGATCGCCTGCAGCAGCACCAGGTTGATCAGCTTGCGCACCGGGTTGCTGTCGGCGGCGTCCTTGATCGTCTCCAGGTCGATCGACTCGCCCCGGTTCTTCAGATCCTTCAGCGACGCGTCATTCGCCAGCTCGCCCAGGATGTCGCCGATGCTTTCGCCGGCGGCGTTGTAGTTTTTGGCGACCACCTTCTCGATCTGGTCCGGATCGCCGATCTTCGCGGTAACCTGGTATCCCAGCAACTGCTTTAGATCATCCAGCGCCCGGAAGTTCTCGCTGTGCGCGATGACCACGGTGAGTTTCTTGCTCGCCTGATCGAACTCGATCGGAAGCACCTTATGGGTCATCGCCATCTGCGCCGGCACGGCGGCCAGGACCTTCGGGTCCGGCTTGTAGCTGCCCACATCAAAAAACTCGTACCCCTTCTGCGCCGCCAGCGCGATGTTCAGGTCCTGTTCCTTGATGTACCCCAGGTCGATCAGGATGCGCCCCAGCGCACCGCCCTTGTCCTTCTGGAAGTTCAGCGCTTCCTGATACTGCTCGCGGGTCACCTTCCCCATTTTCTGAAGCACGCGCCCCAGCGCCCGGCCCTGCAACTGCTCGATCGGTGGAAATCCACCCGCGCCCGGCGCCGGCGCCGCCGCGCCCGCAGCACCCGGAACCGGCGGCTTCGCGCCGGGCACCGCTCCTGCGGGTCTGGCCCCCGGCACTGCTGGCTTTGCTCCCGCAACCCCGCCACTCGGAACCGGCGGCCTCGCCCCCGGAACCCCCATCGCCGGACGCACCGAAGGCGCCGCCGGCTTGCTCGACGCCGGCGCCAAATCCAGCGTGCCCGCCGCCGCCGGAGTCACAGTCACATGCGACGGCGGCCGCAGCCCATGTGGCTTCGCCGCCACGGGCGCACCCGGCACCGCCGGCTTGTTCACCGCCCCGGGAACCTGCGGCTTCCGATTCGGATCCGGCGCCGCCGGGTTCGGTTGAGCGGGGGTATTGATCTGCGACATGTCGTATCCTTCTCGGCTGATGAAAACTTCTCTTGCTCGATCCCTCGCAATCCGCGCCCTTCTCAGGCAATCTGCCGATTACCCATCGAAAGTTGTACGTCCGGCCAATCGCACGGGGTTGCAGGAACCGCAACTTCTTCGCCGCCTCTCCATCCCATCACTTCTGCTGCATCCGCGCCATCCTCTGCCGGTTTGCCGAAATCTGCGCCTGCCGCTCCGCCTCCGCCGCCGCCGCGCTGGGCGCCCCGGCGCCGCCCGCCGAAGCCGCCGGCTTCGCCGCTTCGCCTGCCGCAGCAGGCTCGTCCAGCTCCGCCAACAGCGCATCGTCCTGCGCCAGCACGTCGATGCCCGCCTTCTGCATCTTCTCGATCATGAACCCGGCGTTCTTACTCTTGTCGATCGCCTCCTCGGCGCTGATGCGCCCCGCCGTAAAGTGCATCCACAGGTTGTCGTCCAGCAACTGCATGCCGAACCGCTTGCCGGTCTGAATTTCCGAGTCGATGCGGAAGCTCTTGTTCTCGCGGATCAGGTTCTGAATGCCCGGCGTCACGTACATGAACTCGTACGCCGCCAGCATCCCCTCCTGGTCGATGCGCGGGCAAAGGCTCTGCGACAGCACCGCGATCAGGTTGCCCGACAACTGCACGCGCACCTGCTCCTGCTGCTCGGTCGGGAACGCGTCGATGATGCGGTTGATCGTCGATGCGGCGCCGGACGTGTGCAGGGTTCCGAACACCAGGTGGCCCGTTTCCGCGGCCGTGATGGCCGACTGGATGGTGTCCAGGTCGCGCATTTCGCCGACGAGCATGACGTCCGGGTCCTGGCGCAACGCGCGGCGCAGCGCCTCGGGGAACGACGGCACGTCCACCCCGACTTCGCGCTGCACGACGATGCTCTTCTTGTGTTTATGGTAATATTCGATCGGATCTTCCATCGTGATGATGTGCCGCTCGAAGTTCTCGTTGATGTAGTCGATCATCGTCGCCAGCGTCGTCGTCTTGCCCGACCCGGTCGGCCCGGTCACCAGGAAGATCCCGCGCGGGCGCCGGCAGATCTGCTCGGCCATCTTCGGCAGACCGATCTGCTCGAACGTCATGATGTTGTTCGGAATCCGCCGCAACACCAGGCTCGCCACCCCCTTCTGCTTGAAGATCGACACGCGAAAGCGCGCCGCATCCCCGTAGGCAAACCCGAAGTCGCCCGACCCCGACTCTTCAAACTCCTGCTGAATACGTTCCGGCGTGATCGACTTCATCAACGCCGTCGTATCTTCCGGCTCCAGCGGTTTGGTCTGCAATTCCCGAATCCCGCCCCGCAATCGCAAACACGGCGGCCGCCCCACGACCAGATGCAAGTCGCTCGCCTTCTGCCGAACCACGGTTTCAAGCAGACGATCAATTTGAATAGTTGCCATAATGCTCCACTGTCCGTTGTCCCTGGTTTTTCGTCCTTCGCAAATCGCTCACAGCGTCGTCTGCACAGGACAAAGGATAAAGGATAAAGGACCAGACAGTTACTGATCCGTCACAACACCTTCGATCTGAGCCACCTTTACGATCTCCTCCGCCGTGGTCGTCCCATTCAAAACCTTGATTCGCCCGTCGCCCAGCAGCGTCTTCATGCCGCCGGCGATCGCCGCCTTGCGGATCTTGTTCGTCGCCGACCGGTTAAACGCCAGCTCGCGCAGCTGGTTGTTCATGATCATCATCTCAAACACGCCCACGCGCCCGCGGAACCCCGTGCCCGAGCAGAAGTCACACCCGCGCGGCTTAAAGACCGCCTTGTCCTTCAAGTCGCCCGCCACGATCCCCAGCAGCTTCATCCAGTTCATGTCCGGCTCCGGGTCCGGCGCCTTGCACTTGGGGCACAACACGCGGATCAACCGCTGCGCCATCACTGCCTGAATGGACGAAGCCACGAGGAATGGTTTCACCCCCATGTCGATTAATCGCGTGATTGCCCCCGGCGCGTCGTTCGTGTGCAGCGTGCTGAACACCAGGTGGCCCGTCAGTGCCGCCTGAATCGCCACCTCCGCCACTTCCAAATCGCGAATTTCACCCACCAGGATGATGTTCGGCGCCTGTCGCAACATCGCCCGCAGAATCTTTGAAAACGTCAGGCCGATCGCCTCCTTCACCTGGCACTGGTTGATCCCGCTGAAGTTGTATTCCACCGGGTCTTCCGCGGTGATGATCTTCCGATCCGGCCGGTTCAGCTCATTGAGCGCGCCATATAACGTCGTCGTTTTGCCGCTGCCCGTCGGCCCCGTCACCAGCACCATGCCGTGCGGCAGGTCGAGCCATCGGTCCACGATCTTCCGATCGCGCTCGCGCAGGCCCAGCGTTTGCAGATCGAGGTTGATCGCTTCCTTGTCCAGGATGCGCATCACAACACTCTCGCCGTAAATCGTCGGCACCGTCGAGACGCGGATATCCACCTTCCGACCCTCAAACCGCAGCGTGATGTGCCCATCCTGCGGCACATACCGCTCCGCGATATTCATCCCCGCCATGATCTTCACGCGGCTGGTGATCGCCGGCTGCAGCGCCTTTGGCGGGCTGTTTCGCGGGCGCAGCAGGCCGTCGATCCGGTACTTGACCGTCAGCAGCTTCTCGAACGGCTCGATGTGGATATCGCTGGCCCGCTCTCGCACCGCCTCCAGAATAATCAGGTTCACCAGGTTGATCAGCGTCGGCTGCTCGGCCATCCGCTGTACATCCTCGGCCTCGACGGATTGCAGATTGGCCGTCAGATCGTCGGCATCGTCGGAGCTATCTCCGCCGAGCCGCTGCGCCATGGCCGTCGCGGTTGCACCGAACGCATTCCGCAGTAAATTGTGGAAC
>JBBRIN010000076.1:0-9608 GCA_038221115.1 Tepidisphaerales bacterium | reverse complement strand
CACCGCCCCCGCTCGCGCGCCGACATCTTCCGCGTCCAGTCCCCCTTGTCGAACGCCTTGCGGGCCGCCTTGACAGCCTTGTCGACATCCGCCTTATCCCCCTCGGCGACCTTCGCAATGACCTGCCCCGTCGAGGGGTTCAGCGTCTCAAACGTTTTGCCAGATTCGGCGTCCACCCATTTGCCGTTGATCAGGCACTTGGTTTGGCGGATCTGAACCGGAAGCTTCGCGGACGATTTGGGAGAGACAGAAGCGGTTGCCATGGTTGGCCTCCTCGGAAGATGTGCCGGATGCGGCCCGGTGACGTGCCGGGACCGCGAGTTGCAGAATCCAACCATATCGGACCCACCTGTCGCGCACCAGCAATAACCTCCGCCTAACTTCCGGCCCGCAGCGCTGTCTTTCTGTTGCCGGCTCATAATCGGAGAGGAATCTTGGTTGGGCCTGCTTGCTGAAACGCTTACAATCCACGGGCTTTGGTGGTGCGGGGACGTTCCATCGTAGGAACGAGGGTGTTCGTTTATGTCGTCGTCGTTGGTTCATCTGCCGCCCGCCACTGCCGCCGCGCCCGGCATGGGGCTGGCCGACCGCGCGTGCGCGTCCCGCCAACGCGTCGTCCGCCCCAGCACCAACCGCGTCCGTCGCGACGGCAAGTTCTTCCGGCTCGGCGACGAAAAATTCTACGTGAAGGGCGTCACCTATGGCCCCTTCGAGCGCAGCAGCGAGGGCGAACCTCTTCCCGAGCGCGATCAAATCCGCCGCGACTTTGAGCAGATCCTGGATCTGGGCGCCAACGTCATTCGCGTCTACCACACGCCTCCCAAGTGGTTCATGGACCTGGCTCAGGAGGTGCGCCTCAAGATCTTCATCGACGTCGCCTGGCCCAAGAACCTCACCTTCGTCGGCGACCGCGACGTCACCGAGCAGGCCCACCGCGCCGTCCGCGACGCCGCCCGCACCTGCGGCAATCACCCCGCCATCTTCGCCATCAGCGTCGTCAACGAAGTGCCCCCCGACATCGTCCGCTTCGTTGGACGCGAAAAGGTCGAGCAGTTCATCGACGAGCTCGTCGACAGCGCCAAGGCAGAAGCGCCCGATTGCCTGATCACCTTCGCCAGCTTTCCCACCATCGAATACGTTCAGCCCCGGAACATCGACTTCGTCTGCTTCAACGTTTACCTCCACAACGAGCAGACCTTCCGCAATTACCTCGCCCGCCTCCAGATGATCGCCGGCGAAAAACCGCTGATGCTCGGCGAATATGGCATCGACACCCGCCAGGAAAAAACCGAGGAGCAACAGGCCGAAATCCTCTCCGCCCACGTCCGCGCCGTCTTCGACGAAGGCCTCGCCGGCACCGTCGTCTTCAGCTTTACCGATGACTGGTTCACCGGCGGCTTCCGCATCGACGACTGGTGCTTCGGCCTCACCCGCCGCGATCGCTCGCCCAAGCCGTCCTTCATCGCGCTCCAGCACCTCTTCCGCAAGGTGCCGCAGGTCAGCCACGAGAAGCTCCCCATGTGCAGCGTCATCGTCTGCTCCTACAACGGCGCCAGCACCGTCGAAGCCTGCTTGCGCTCGATGGAACGGCTCCGCTACCCCGAATATGAGGTGGTCTTCGTCGACGACGGCAGCACCGACCAAACCCAGGAGATCCTCAAAAGGTTCCCCTGGGTGCGCAACGTCAAGCAAAGGAACATGGGCCTCTCCTACGCCCGCAACGTCGGTATGGAGGCCGCGCGCGGCGACATCATCATCTACACCGACAGCGACTGCGAAGCCGATGAAGACTGGCTCTACTACCTCGCCCTCGCCCTCGTGCGTAGCCCGCACATCGGCATGGGCGGCCCCAACCTGATCCCCGACGAAGGAAGCTGGATCGCCGACTGCGTCGGCCTCTCCCCCGGCGGCCCCACCCACGTCATGATCGACGACCGCACCGCCGAGCACGTCCCCGGCTGCAACATGGCCTACTGGCGCTGGGCCGCACGGCAGATCAACGGCTTCGACTCCCAATTCCGCAAGGCCGGCGACGACGTCGACTTCATCTGGCGCCTGCAACAGCTCGGCTTCACCATCGGCTTCTCCCCTGCCGCCCAGGTCTGGCACTTCCGCCGCAACACCATCAAAGCCTATCTCAATCAACAGCGCGGCTACGGCGAGGCCGAGGCCCTCCTCAAGTACAAACACCCCGACCATTTCAACGCCCTGGGCGCCAGCCATTGGCGCGGAAAGATCTACGCCAGCGAGCGCGTCGGCGTCCGTTTCGGCGGCGACGTCGTCTATCATGGCACCTTCGGCACCGGACTCTTTCAAACCATCTACCGCCAGCCCGCCTCGCTCATGGCCGCGATGCTCATGAGCATCGAGTGGCACCTGCTCTACATCTTCGTCGCCGTCCTCGCCATGGCCTTCACCCCGCTCGTTTACGTCGCCGCCGCCATGCTGCTGGTACCCATCGCCCTCGCCATCCTCGCAGCGATTCAAGCGCCCCCGCCCCGGCACCGCCATTGGCTCGCACGGCCTCTGGTCGCCTGGCTGCACTACCGCCAGCCGATGACCCGCGGCTGGGCCCGCTACTCCGTCCGCCTCAAGGCCAAGGTCCTCAAGACCGAAGCCAAAGGCTATCGCCGGCAACGCCCCCTCCCCTTCGATCAAAACGACCGCCACTCCCTTCGCTATTGGAGCGCCAAGCACGAACGCCTCGAGCTTCTCCGCCAGATCACCGCCGAAGTCCGCAGCGCCGGCTGGCGCATGCGCGCCGACAGCGGCTGGGCCGGCTGGGACATGGAAATCTACGGCTCCCGCTACGTCAAAGTCCGCCTCAGCAGCGCCACCGAAATCCACGGCCGCGACAGCATGCTCACCCGCGTCCGCGTCGAACTCCTCATGAGCAAATTCGGACTCGTCCTGCTCTTCGCCTGCTGCCTCCTCGCCGGCCTGTTGCTCATGCAGTGGCCCCTCTGGCCCTTCAGCCGAACCGCCGTCCTCATCCCCCTCGCCTGGTGGACCATGTACGCCGTAAACAAATGGCGCGTCTCTCTCCCGGTCTTTGGCTTGATCGACGAAGCCGCCGAAAAAGCCGGTTTCGTTCCCCTCGCCGGACGCGTCACCGCCCCTTCCCGCGTCCTGACAGCCGATGAAAAGGCCGAAGCTGAATTGAAGGCGGCGAAGGCACTAGCAGCAACGCCCGCACAGAATCCACCGGCGAGGGCGGTACCGTCAGGGGGCACGCCATCGGTGGCGTAACCAACGAACCCAACAACGCCGCATATTCCACTGCGTCTACCATGCGTGTTTTCCTCCGCGCCATCAAATACTTCCGCGACGACCTCCCCCTCATCGGGCTGGAGCTCATCTTCATCGTCCTGCAAACCGCGCTCGGCTTACTGACCCCCTTCCCCCTCGCCGTCCTCATCGATTCAGTGCTGTCGGGAAAGCACATGAACCAATGGGTTCACCGCATCTTCTTCAACCTCGTCCCCACCAACAATCTTCTCTATCAGATCCTCGCACTCGCCGCCGCCGCGCTCATCCTGCGCCTCCTCCAGGAAGTGCTCACGATGTTCCAGACGCTCATCAACATTCAGATCGGCTACAACGGCCTGATGCGCGTCCGCTGCGAGCTCTTCGCCAAATTGCAGGCCCTCAGCCTCAGCTATCACCGCTCCCAGCCCCAGGGCGATGCGATCTATCGCCTCAGCTACGACACCTTCGGCTTTCAGGGCGTCCTCAACGTCCTCAGCGGCTTGCTCGTCAACATCGTCACGCTGGTGATCATGACCTGGATCATGCTCTCAATGAACTGGCAGATGACGCTGGTGGCCCTTTCCGTCTCGCCCCTGCTCGTCTGGACCTTCAAGCACTACGGCAAAATCCTCGAAGTCAAGGCGACCGAAGCCCACGCCGTCGACAGCGAGCTGACGACGACGATCCAGCGTTCTGTCGCCCACATCGGCCTCGTGCAGGCCTTTGGGCGCGAGGCCGAAGAGTACGCCCGCTTCACCAACACCGTCCGCAACAGCATGAAGACCTGGCTCAACCTCCACTGGCACGAGGTCCTCTACTGGCTCTATATCGGCATGTCCCTCGGGCTCGGCAGTACCCTCATCTTCGGCTACGGTGGATACCTCATCTACAAAGGCTCGCTCACCATCGGCCAGCTCACCATCTTCCTCGCCTACCTCACCAAGCTCTACGACCCCCTCAATCGCCTCAGCGGAACCGGCGCCGGCGTTGCCGCCGGTGTGGCCGGCGTCAAACGCGTGCTCGAAGTCCTCGACCGCGACCCGGTCATCAAAGATTCCCCCAATGCCATGCCCTTGCCGCGCGAAGCCCGCATGCTGGAACTTGCCGATGTCAGCTTTGATTACCGCGACGGCGAGCCCGTCTTGCGCGGCATCTCCGCCAAAATCGAGCCCGGCCAGATGGTCGCCTTCGTCGGCTCCAGCGGCGTCGGAAAAACAACCCTCCTCAACCTTCTGCCTCGCTTCTATGACCCCACCCGCGGCGCACTCCTGCTCGGCGGCCACGACCTGCGAAAGGTCCGCCTCGCCGACCTCCGCAAACACATCGCCCTCGTCGTCCAGGAGAATGTCATCCTGCCAACCAGCGTCGCCGAAAACATCGCCTACGGCCGCCCCGAGGCCACCGACGAGCAGATCCGCCGCGCCGCCGAAATGGCCGGCGCATCCTCTTTCATCGATAAACTCCCCGACAAGTACGACGCCCAGATCAGCGAGAGCGGCCAAAACCTCTCCGGCGGACAGCGCCAGCGCATCGCCATCGCCCGCGCCCTTCTCACCGAGGCGCCCATTCTGATTCTCGACGAGCCCACCAGTGCCCTCGACCCCCAGCACGAGCACATGATCACCGACGTCCTGCGCGGCTTAAAAGGTCAGCGAACCGTCATCATCGTGAGCCACCGCCTCAGCACCGTCGCCGACTGCGACCGCATTTTCGTAATGGACGAGGGCCGCATCGTCGAAGACGGTACCCACGATGAGCTGGTGGCCCGCCGCGGCACCTATTTCCAAATGGCCAAGCATCAGCTGAAACTCGCGGACGACGAGCCCGCCGCCGACCTCGCCGCGCCGTCGGCGGTCTGACGAATCACCAAGGGACCTGGAACGGACGATGAGCCACACGGTTTGTTTAAACGCCAACACCATCGCCTACGTGCAGGGCGGCGGCCACCGCTGGGTCTACCTCAACTGGGCCCTCGGGCTCAAGGCCAACGGCTGCCGCGTCATCTGGCAGGAGGCCGCCCTCCCCAGGTGGTCCGCCGACGAGCTCCGCGGCTTCATCGCCAGACTGAAGGAACATCTCCAACCCTTCGGCCTGGCCGACGCCGTCGCCGTGTACTCCGTCAACGGCGAACCGCTCGCCGAAGGCGCCACCGACGACTGCCTCAGCCTCGCCGAATCCGTCGAAGCCGACCTCCTCCTCGACATCTGTTATGCCGCCAACGAGCGAATGGTATCCCGCTTTAAGCGCTCGGTCCTGCTCGACATCGACCCGGGCCTGCTCCAGTTATGGGTCGACGCCAAGCAGATGTCGCTGGCAAAGCACGATCTCTACTTCACCATCGGCGAAACCGTCGGCCAACCCGGCTCGCGCATCCCCAACCTCGGCATCAACTGGCATTACACGCCCCCCTGCGTAGCGCTGGATCATTGGAAGCCGCAACCCACCCCCCCCGGCGCCCCGTTCACCACCGTCTCGCAATGGCGCGGCGGCGACTGGGTCGTCTATGGCGACGAAAGCTATTCCAACGAAAAACGCGAAGGCTTCGTCCCCTATCTCGATCTACCCGCCCACACCACCCAACCCCTCGAGCTCTCCCTGACCCTCGGTGACTGGGAACACGAGGAACGCCAGATGCTCCTCGGCAAAGGCTGGCGCGTCTCCGATGCCCAGACCGCCGCCGCCACGCCTTGGGGCTATCAACAGTACATCGCCCGCTCCAAGGGCGAGTTCAGTTGCGTCAAGCCATCCTGCATTCGCCTCCAGAACGCATGGATCAGCGACCGCTCCATTTGCTACCTCGCCAGCGGAAAACCCGTCGTCGTTCAAAGCACCGGCCCAAGCCGCTTCTTACCCGATGCCTCCGGCTTGTTCCGTTTCAACACTCCTGACGAAGCTGCCCGCTGTCTCGACGCCGTCGGAAACGACTACCCAAAACAGGCGGCCAACGCCCGCGCATTGGCCGAGGAACATTTTGACGCAAAAAAAGTGACCGCCAGCGTGCTCTCGCGCGCCTTGTCCTGAAGGAGACCCGGTGAAGGTGCTTCAGATTTGTCCGCTCTGGTGCCCCGTAGCGCCCGACGCCGCCGGTGGCCGCGAAACCCTCCTCGCGCGCCTCGTCGACGCCCTCGAGCAGCGCGGCTGCCGCAACGTCCTCCTCGCCACCGGCGACTCCCGCACCCGCGCCCAGGTCATCAGCGTCTGCCCCAGGAACCTCTGGGACCAGATGTCGCGCAAGGAAGCGTTCGAATATGCCTATTACGAGCAACACCAGCTCATGCTCGCGCTCCCCCGCCTGAACGACTTCGACGTCGTCCACTCCCACATCGGCGTCTCCGGCCTCTTGCTCTCCGCCCTCCCCGGCATGCGCGACCGCGTCCTCCACACCATCCACACCCCCATGTACGGCGACCTCCAATGGTTCGTCTCCCAGCACCCCGATCTGCGCTATTCCACCGTCAGCGAGTTCCAGGCCGAGCGCCTGCGAAAACACGGCGCTCAGCGCTGTGAGGCAATCCACAACGGCATCGACGTCTCCACCTTCGCCTATTCCAGCGACCCCGGCGACAGCCTGTTCTTCCTCGGCCGAATCGAACACGGCAAGGGCACCGACCTCGCTGTGCAAGCCGCGCTGCGGCTGAATATGCCTCTCAAGCTAGCCGGCCCCATCCTCGACCAGGATTTTTTCGACAAGACGATCAAGCCTCACCTCGGCTCGGAGATCGAGTACGTCGGCGTCGTCAACCACGACCAGAAAAACCTCCTCTTCGGCCGCGCCGCGTGCACCGTCCTTCCCTTCCGCCACGAAGAATCCTTCGGCATGGTCATGGTCGAATCAATGGCCTGCGGCACCCCGGTCGTCGCTCTCTCTAATGGCGCCGTCCCTGAAATCGTCGAGAACGGCCTCACCGGCTTCCACACCAGCAGCGACGCCGAGCTGCCAAGCCTCATCCCGCGCGCCATCCAACTCGATCGCCGCGCGATCCGCGAGCGCGTCGCCGCCCGCTTCGATATCTCCACGGTGGCCCAGCGCTATCACCAACTCTACGAACGAATCGTCACCGAGCGAAAGCACGGCGGCGCCGGGAGCACCCATGCGGTTTGACTACGTCCCATGGTGGCGAAGCCCCGAACGAGGCGGCCCCACCCCCGTCTCCATCGACATCGAAGGCTTCAGCCAACAGGACCTCATCGCCTACATGATGCGCTGCCAGCGCACCTTCTGGGAGGTCGATCTCCTCGAGTACGTAGCCATGTGCGGCCCCCAGGGCGGCGTCTATCTCGACGTCGGCGGCAACATCGGCAACCACGCCGTCTTCTTCGGCAAGTTCTGCGCCGATCAGGTCGTCTCCGTCGAACCCCACCCAAAGCTCGTCCCCCTCGCCCGCCGCAACCTGCAAGCCAACGGCATCACCCGAGCCCAGGTTCTCCCCTACGCCGCCGGCGCCGCCAGCGGCGTCGGCGCCATCCACGTCCGCGAAGGCTTCGAACAAAACATCGGCGGCAGCCAGATCGTATCCGCTGTCAAAACCGATGTCGAAGTCCCCATCCAGATCAAAACCCTCGACGAGATCGTCGACAGCGTTCGCTCCACGTTCGAAGGCCGCCCCATCACCTTCTTGAAGATGGACATCGAAGGCATGGAAGTCCAAGCCCTCAAAGGATCGATCAAAGTCCTCCGCCAGGATCGCCCCCAACTACTCATCGAAATCATCACCGCCGAAGCGCTCGCCGAAGTAGAGGGGATGCTCGGCCCCCTCGGCTACGAGCAGGTCATCGGCATCGGCAATCCCCCCTCCTACCACTTCATCGACCCCGTCAAGCATCGCGTTCGGCCCAATCTGTGGAAGGGCGGCGACCCCTATACCCACTGGCGCGACCAGATCGAACAGCAAGTCGCCGCCCTCGTCCCCATCGGCGAAACCGTCATCTTCGTCGACCTCTACCAGCTCAGCATTGGCAACACCATGGCCGGCCGCCGCCGCCTTCCCTTCCTCGAAAAAGACGGACAGGACTGGGGCCCGCCCCCCGATGACCAGACCGCTCTCACTGAGCTCGATCGCATGCGCCGCGCCGGCGCCCGCTTCATCGGCTTCGCCTGGCCCACCTACTGGTGGTTCGAACATTATCCCCGGTTCACCGCCCATCTCCGCTCGATCGGCCGCGCGCTCCACGAGGACTCGCGCATGACCCTGTTCCAACTGGCATGACCTATCCGCAAGCCCCACCCTCATGCCCATCAACCTCGCCACGCACAACGAACCCGACCGGCAAGCCGCCCGGCGCTTCCGCGCCGATCCCATCATCCTCGCCTTTGCCGTCAGCCTCGCCTGGTTCCTGATCTTCACCCGCGCTCGAATGATCGAGTACCCAAAAAGCGTGGCCTCGCTGCCGCCACTCGCGCGCGCCCTCGTCGCCAGCTACTGGGACCTCCTCTACGTCGCCGGCATCACCGCCGCATTCCTGCTTGCCGCGCTCCCTATCCCTCCGCGCGGATCGCTCCGCCAAACCGCCCGCATCCTCTTCGCCCTCATCGCCGTGCTCTCACTCGCCGCCGCCCTCCACAACCTCGAGGTTCTGCGCCACATCGGCCAGCCCCTCAACTACCGCTGGCTGACCTACGCCCGACTCGAGCACGAACCCGGAATGGAATCCTGGTGGCGCCCCGCCTTCCCCGGCCGATTCTATTTCTGGGGCGTCACCAACCTCCTCGCCATGCCCGCCCTCGCCCTCGTTCTCGCTCGCCTCTTCTCCCTCGCATCGCGCCGTCCCTGGGCACTCTGGATTTCCTGCGCACTGCTTGTCGCATCCCTCATCTGCTCCTTCGCGCTCGCCGCGCCCCACCTCCCGCCGCGCGACACCCGCGACGCCGCCAAGCTCGCCAATCCCGTCGTCGTCCTCTCCCGTTCCTGGCTGCTCTCCCGCACCGCGCAGCCCCTCTTCGACCTGCCGACCGCCGTGCTACCCGATGACATCCGCATCGTCGCCGACCGCCCTCCCTCCACCCTCGCCCAACCCTCCTCCGGCCCCTCCGCCATCCGCAACGTCCTTTTCGTCGTGCTCGAATCCACCGGCACCGTCAATCTCGACATCTACGGCGCAAAATACGGCGTCACCCCAAACCTCGTCGCCCGCCGCAAAAATTCCATCCTCTTCAACAACATCTCTTGCCACATCAACGGCACCAATCATTCCATGCTCTCCTTGCTCTGCTCCATCTATCCCCCCGTCAGCTTGCATTGCCTCACCAACGTCGCCCCCAACATTCAACTCCCGAGCCTCACCTCCGAGCTCAAATCCCGCGGCTTTCGCACCGGATTCTTCAACTCCGCCGATCTCGCCTGGATGAAGGCCGGCGAATT
>JBBRIN010000075.1:0-9634 GCA_038221115.1 Tepidisphaerales bacterium | reverse complement strand
CGTGGCGACCGAGGAAGAGCAACGTAACAATTCTCGCTCCCGCTCCGCCAAGCTGCGTTGGGCCGAGCGAGCGGACGAACTCATACCGAGGCAATGATGTACCGATTC
This sequence comes from Tepidisphaerales bacterium, assembly GCA_038221115.1. GTDB lineage: Bacteria > Planctomycetota > Phycisphaerae > Tepidisphaerales > Tepidisphaeraceae > JANXVV01. The sequence goes on along the minus strand of JBBRIN010000075.1, from coordinate 9,526 downwards.
ACTCTCATGTTCCTCACCGTGATCCTCCCGCCGCTCGCGGCCGCTCTACCGCCGGTGCGCACCATGCGCGTCCCCGACGGCGGCCTGCAGCCGCAGCTTGCGGTAGACGATCGCGGCGCCCTGCACCTGGTTTACTTCAAAGGAGAGCCCCTTAACGGCAATCTCTTCTACGTCCGCTCCGATGACGACGCAAAGTCGTGGTCGCCCCCGCTGCGCGTGAACTCGCAAGATGGCAGCGCCGTCGCCACCGGCACGATCCGCGGTGCTCAAGTCGCCATCGGCCGCGACGCTCGCGTCCACGTCGCCTGGAATGGCTCCGGCCGCGCCGCCCCCAAGGGCCCCAACGGTGAGAACCCCATGCTCTACGCGCGCATGAATGACGGTGCGTTCGACGCCCAGCGCAACCTGATCGCCCGTTACTACGGACTCGACGGCGGCGGTTCCGTCGCAGCCGACCGCGATGGAAACGTTTATGTCTCCTGGCACGCTCCCGAAAAGATCGGCACCGGCGAAGCCAACCGCCGCGTCTGGGTGGCAAAATCCTCCGATGACGGCAAAACATTCGCCCCCGAACGCCTCGCCCTCGCCGATCAAAAGGGCGCCTGTGGATGCTGCGGGATGCGCCTGTTCGCCGACTCGCGCGGCGCCGTCTATGGCCTCTATCGATCAGCAACCGAAGCCATACACCGCGACATCTATCTCTTTCGCTCCGATGACCACGGCAACCAATTCCACGCCTCGCGCATCGCGCCACTCAACATCGCCACCTGCGTCATGAGCTCCTCGTCAATCACCGAAACGAACGGTCGTACCCTCGCGGCCTGGGAAACCAAGGGACAGGTCTTCTGGTCCTCCATCTCCCCCACCGGCGCCTCCGTCGCCGGCGTAATGCCCGCGCCCGGCTCCGGCATCAACCGCAAATACCCCGTCCTAGCCGCAAACGCCGACGGCCAGCTCCTGATCGCATGGTCTGAAGGAACCTCCTGGAACAAAGGCGGCTCCATCGCATGGCAGATCTTCGACGCCAAAGGCCAACCCATCGCCAACGCATCCGGAACTGCCCCCGGCCTCCCCACCTGGAGCCTTCCCGCCGCGTTCGCGAACCGAGATGGGGGCTTCACGATCCTCTATTGACGCGGTATCGTGGCCGCTTGAGGCTCAACCCGACCCGCCCCGTCGTTGAAACGGGAGGCGAGCTATGCAACTGGCCACCTGTCCGAAATGTTCCGCAAAACTCCCACCAGACGCCAACTTCTGCCGGCGCTGCGGCAGCGTGATGCGCACCAGCGCCGCGCGCGTGCAACCCGCGCCCCTCCTGGAAGATGGCGGGCCCCTGGTATCTCCGATACCACCCAGAAAGCGCAAATCCGGCGGCGGATCCTTTTGGATCTGGGTCGCGGTAGCCGTTCTTGGGTTGCGCGCGTATCGCACCTACGAGACACCCCCGCCCAAGCCACCGCTTCGCATCCCCGCGCCAACCACCGTGACGCCAATCCCAGTTCCCCACGGCGGGCAGCGACCGCTACCGGTCAACAATTCGACCGATCGTTCCCGCTGACCGCCGCCTTCACCCCTCGCGCATCTGCGCCCCGCACTGGCAAACGAACGGCTTAAGCTGATGCGGCCGGATCGACGACGGCGTCGTCAACTCAATCGTGCAGCCACAACGCGAACATGCGAATCGATCGCCAACCTGCGGCGCCGTCGGTGCGGCGGTCGCCAGTGGATTCTCGGTATCGTCCGCATCGGTGACCTCCCCTTTCCTATCCATCGCCAGATTCGCCAACTTATCCGCCATCTCGTTCTTGTCGCGAAGATTGTGCTCGATCTTCACCGACTCAAATTCGCGCACCAGGGATTGGGCCTGCTGGTGCAGCACCTTCATATCCGGGTGCTTCACCCGATACTCGCCCTTCATCTGCTTGATGATCAGCTCGGAGTCCCCTCGGATGATGATCCGCCGCGCCCCCAGCCGCTGGGCTTCCTCCAGCGCGGCGATCAGCGCGCTGTATTCCGCGACGTTACTGGTGGCCTTCCCGATGTACCGCCCCAAGGTCACGATCGGCGTGCCGTCCGCCGCGCGAATCACCACGCCAATCCCCGCCGGCCCTGGATTGCCGCGCGAACCGCCGTCGAACTGAAGGGTGATCGTTTCCTGCAACTTACTCCGCGCCCGCCTCTTCCCCCTCCGGCTTGTCTTTCCGTTCTTTCTTGATGTTGATCGCCATCTCCGGCGGCAGATCGTCTGGGATGTAAAGCAGCCGCCGGCAGCTCGGGCAGAAAACCATCTCGTCCCGCGTGTGCAGCCGGTTATACAGATCGACCACCAGATCCATGTTGCACGACGTGCAGATGTATTCCTCGCGGCGCGGGTGCGGCCGGGCGATCGCGGCCATCGCTTCGCCGTCGTACTTCTCAGCCATCCGCTCGAACGTGTCCCGCTCCTTCGCCGGCAGCTCCGATGACGCCTGCTCGCGCTCCGGCGTCAGCCGATCGATCTCCGCCTGCAGTTCCGCCAGCTTTCCCCCCAGTTGGTGCTTCGTCGTCTCGTGTTGTTTGGCAACTTCGTCGATCTGCCCCTGCAGCACTTTCACCTCCGCCGCCGTCTTCTCGGCCTGCTCCATCATCTTCAACTGCTCGTCCTCTGACTTGCCCTTGTCGATCTTCTCGGTGTTGATCGTCGTCAGGAACGCCTGGTATTCCTTGTTGTTCTTCGCATTCTGCTGCTGCGACCGCAGCTTCTCGATGTGGGCATCCCGCGTCTTCACGTCCAGCTCAAATGCGCCTGCCTTGGCTTGCAACTCCCGGTGCATCACTGTCGCCAGCTTGTGCTTCTCAGTCAGGTCGGCCAACCGCCGCTGTTGCAGCTTCACGGTCTTCGCCGCATTGTCGTAGCGGGCCTGCGCCTCGCGCAAGGCCGCGTCGGCTCGTAGCAATTTCACCAGAGCGAGGTTCGTCGGACCCATCGTGAGTTCCTCGTCAATTCTTGCCGCGGCCCGATGGCAACGAAACGCGCCTCGCCGGGGCCGTGCCCGAATCGTTGATTATGCCGATTCCGCGAAATTTTGAAAGAGCGCGACTGCCCCGCGGCATTCACTTTCACCCCGTTGCCAGGTGGTCCCGGGCAGCCCTCAGCGCATTTTTCGCGCTCGCGTAAGTCAAACGGTCAAACGCCCCCTCGTACCCCAACCAGGCATATCCCGCGTGCTCGTGGCTGAGCGTTACCGCATCCCCCACGCTCCGCCCCAGGAAAAACACCACCGTCTTGTGGATGAGCCCCTTCTTCCCCCTGAAAAAGTACCCGATCTCGTGCCGGAATGTCGCGTCAATTTCCACCCCATCGATCCCTGTTTCCTCCATCACCTCCCGCCGCGCCGCAGCAAGGTCATCCTCGCCCGTCTCGACATGCCCCTTCGCATAGTCCCAATACTTCCCGTAAACCAGCAACAGGAATCGCTCCCCGCCCACCCCGCCCGCCGGCCTCTGATACAAAATTACGCCGGCGGAACGTTCGGTAAGTGCGCCCATGACCCCGCATCAAAGCATGCGACCGCGGAGCGTGCAAGGAGAACGCTCCGCGGCCGATGCGTATACGATCGCTTGACCCGTCGCTTAAGTACGCGGGATGAAGTTGAAGATAAGCAGCACGACAAACAGAACGAGGAACACGAACATCAGCGTATGGCCGACGCCCGCGCTCATCCCCGCAATCCCGCGCGCTCCGAAAACATAGGCGATGATCGACAGCACGAAAAACACGATCGCCAGCCACAAAAGGCTCCCCAGTGGTGACGCAGTCTGCGCGAGAATCGTTGCAAGGGCGACTAGCATGGCGTTCTCCTTGGTGAAACCACAGACAACTGTTCGGTACACCGACCGCCGCGCGACGGTCCGGCTCAAGGTCAGTCGGCGTCCGATTTCACGATGACCTTTCTTAGCCAGAGCTTGCAAAGAGTGTGCCATCCCCCGTACCCGCACGCTTATCCCATTGATCTACCGTCACTAAGTGAACTACGCGTGGTTATCGCTGAATCGTGGGCCAGACCGCAGCCGTACAGACAGTATGGCCGATCCGATCGAGAATCCCCGTTGATCGAACGTGCCGAAACCCCGCCAGCACTTCCTTGCGCATCAGCACTGCCTCAAACAATTCCAGATCCTTCTCCAGCACAGTCTGGCTCTCATTGAAAACCACTAGCACCAGCCCCGCCTCCCGAATCAGCGCCTCCCCCTCCATCTTGCGCAGGTCCTCCACCACCGCATCGCGCCACTGCGTCCCATACCCCCCGTGCCGCTGTCCCCCCTCCCGAAACTGATACGCGATCTTCACCTCGAGCCACAGCCCCTCCTGTGGCATGCACAGTGTCGGCATATCAAATAAACCCGGCGGTTCCACATCCAGTTTCAACGGCCGCCCCTTGGGGCTCAGCACCAGATCGCACCGTTGCCGATGCGTCAACTTCCGCCCAGATGAAGACGGATAGTGCACTTCCCGCGCCACCTCGTAATGCTCGCGCAGCCCCGCCGCCAGAAGCGTCTGGATCTGCTTCTCATCCCGCGCATCCAACCCATACACCGCCTGCTCCAGCCGCAGTTCGGCCTCAGCGGCGACGATGACGCCGCCGAGGTGGTCAGCCAGCTCGTGAAAGTCGTAATGCATCAGGCTCAGTCACTGGCAACTACTTCACAAAATACGGCAGCGCCAAGTACCCCGCCGCATACCCAACCGCAATTCCCCCAAACACGTCACTCGGCCAATGCGCATCCATGATATATCGCAGCACCGCGCACGAAATCGCCAACGCCCAGAAAATCTCCCGCCCCTGCGGATACAGAACCGCCAGCACCACGGTCAGCGCCACCGCGCACGCGCTATGGCTCGACGGAAAGCTCTCCCGAAAATTTGCGTGACGCAGCGTCGGCCCCAGAAACCTCCCCGCATTCTCCCGCCCCGGTCGCACGCGCCCCAGGACGCGCTTGATCAACGTCGACACGATCGACGCCCCCACCACCGCCGCCACAACCGCCAACGGCGCTTTGCCGTGTCCCGGCAATCCGTCCAGCCGCCATATCAACAGCGCTGCCACCGCCGTGCAGATCGCCTGCCCATACTGCGCCAACCAACGCGTCTCGCGCTTCACGTCCCCCTTGAAGTTTAGCGCCAGCGTCGTCGGCACGCCCATGCGCTCGATCGCCATAAACGCGGCGGTCAGGGCAAGAAGGGTGATCAGAACCGGATAATTCATGCACGGGTGCCGGGGATAATCGGGTATCGGATATCGGGTCTCGGGTATCGGGAAAAGGTCGCCGAAAAACTCGCGGGCAGAGGAGCCGCTCTTTCCCGATACCCGGAACCCGGCACCCGATACCCGATTTGAAGCACTTGTCTAACGTCCCGCGCCACCTAAGGTATACCCGATGTTCAAACCGGCCTCCATCGGAGGCGCCTCCAAACTACTCCTCGCCCTCACCATCCTCGCCGCCGGCGGCCTCTATCTCCTCGGCAACGGCCGCGCGAGTCTATGGGATCGCGACGAACCCCGCTACGCCCAGTGCTCCCGCCAAATGCTCTACGGCTTCCCCGGCCCCGGCGGCCATGGCCCCGACCTCATCGTCCCGCGCTTCCTCGACAAACCGCGCACCGAAAAGCCCCCCTTTATGTACTGGTGCCAGGCCCTCGCCATGCGCGCGTTCGGTGACAACGCCTTCTCTGCCCGCCTCCCCTCCTCCGTCGCCATGATCCTCGTCCTCATTCTTCTCGCCGTCGTCCTCTACCGCGCCGCCGGCCCCGCCCGCGCCGCCTGGGCCGTCTTCATCCTCGCCACCAGCGCCCTCACGATCATGTCCGCCAAAATGTGTCTCACGGACGCCGTCCTCCTCCTCTGGATGACGGTGGCGCAAATCTGCGTCTTCGCCGTTTACCGCGGCAACCGCTCCTGGCTCGTCACCCTCACCCTCTGGATCGCCATCGGCCTCGGCGGCATCACCAAGGGACCCATCGTCCTCGCCACTCTCGGCTCAACCCTCATCGCCCTCGCCATCTTCGATTTCGCGCCAGAACGTAAGCTACAAATCCGCTGGTGGCGCCATCTCCGCCCCTGGATCGGCCTCCCCGTTGTCGTCGCCATCGCGGCCCCCTGGCTCTATGTCGTCGAACACCGCGAGCCCGGCTTCGTTGCGGCGCTCTTCGCCGCAGGCAAGCGCCACGCCGCCGCCCTCACCGAAAAACACGTCTCGCCGCCCGGTTATTATCTCGCCCTCATCTGGGGTCTTCTCTTCCCCTGGTCGCTGTTGCTGCCAACGACCCTCGTCATCGCCTGGCGACACCGGCACCTGCCGCTCATCCGATACGCCCTCTCGATGATTCTCGGTATCTGGGTTTTTCAGGAGCTCATGCCCACCAAGCTCCCCTTCTACATGCTCCCCGCCTTCCCGGCCCTCGCCTTCCTCACCGCCGACACTCTCGTCCGCTGCCTCCGCCGCGAGTGCGATGACCTGCTCCGCCCCGCCTTCATACTGGCCGTCGTCATCTGGTCCATCGCCGTGCTCGCGCTGGGCGCCGCACCGTGGGCGCTCGCGGTCCCGAAGTTCGAGTTGCGTCCCCTCGTCCCCTGGGGAGCCACTGTCGCGCTCTCCATTGCCTCCATCCTCTACGCCATCATCGTTTTCGCCCTCTTCCGCTCGCGCCGGCTCGCCTCAGCGGCCATCGCGATGGGCCTCGGAATGATTCTCATCTTCGGCTTGCTCTTCGCCTCCTACCTCCCCAACGCCCGCTACCTCCAAACCAGCAACCGAATCGCCGACGTGATCCGAACCGCCGACCCCGCCAACGCGGGCGTGCTGCACATGATCGAGTACAAAGAACCCAGCCTCGCCTTCTATCGCGGCGGCCCCGTATTGGAGCAGCGTTCTGCCGACGACCTTCAGAAAACTTCCCCCGCTCAATGGCCCCAATGGATCGTCATGCCCAAAACCATCTGGAACCGCACTCCTTATGACATTCAGGCAAAACTAGACGTCATCGGCGGCCCCATCCACGGCCTCGATTACGCCGGCAAAATCGATGGTTATCATATCGTTGACGTGATGCTGCTTCGAAAGAAAAGTTAGCGTTTAGCCCTCCCCACCCGATCCGCTATACTTTCCCTCGATGTCCGCCGCCAGCCCGTCAAACATCCTGGTCGTGCAACCAAGCTGGGTCGGCGACGCCGTCATGGCCACCCCCACCCTCCGCGCCCTCCGCGAACTCTACCCCGACGCTCAAATCAGCTACCTCCTTCGCCGCTACGTAAAAGACGTCTATGCCGGCATGCCTTGGGCCGACCGACTCATCACCTATCGCACCGGGAAAACCAAAGCCAAAGCCGGCAAGGGCCTCTTCGATCTCGCCGCCCGCCTGCGCGCCGCCAAGTTCGACATGGCCGTCATCCTTTCCAACAGCTTCAAGACAGCCCTCATCTGCAAAATGGCCGGCATCAAGCGCGTCGTCGGCTACGAACGCGACGGCCGCGGATTCCTCCTCAGCGACAAGCTCCTCCCCGTCAAAGAACGCGGCAAGTACGTCCCCACCCCCATCGTCCGCTACTACCTCGGCCTCGCTCAATATCTCGGCTCCTCCAGCAAAGACATCTCTCTCAAACTCTTCGTCACCGACCACGATCGCCGCGAAGCCGCGCAGGTCCTCATCAATGCCGGCCTCGACCCCGCCCTGGAGCGCCCCGCAGCGCAGGGCCATCCTCCACTCATCATGCTCAATCCGGGCGCTCAATACGGCGCCGCCAAATGCTGGCTCCCCGAACATTTCGCCGCCCTCGCCGACCGCTTCATCGAAGAACTCAGCGCCACCGTCTTGATCTCCGCGACCCCCAAGGAGCGCCGCATCGTCGAATCCATCCGACGCCACATGAAGCACGCCGCCATCGACCTCTCCACCGCCGGCCTCACTCTCGGCGCGCTCAAGGAGATCACCCGCCGTTGCGATCTGATGGTGACCAACGACACCGGCCCGCGCCACATCGCGGCCGCCATGGACGTCCCCGTCGTCACCGTCTTCGGCCCCACCCACCCGCAGTGGACTGAAATCTACTACGCCAAAGAACGCCAGGTCGCCGTCAAGGTCTTCTGCGGCCCCTGCCAGAAGAAAACCTGCCCCCTCGACCACCGCTGCATGATCCGCGTCACCCCCAGCATGGTCTGGACCGCCGCCGCCGAGCTACTCCCCCATCGCCAACCCATGGCCGAAACACAACGGATCTGAAAACTTCTCGGGATCCATCCCGGCAAGGCGACAAATCCGCATCCCATCGGCGTCTATCCGCGTTCATCTGTGGTTCCATCTCCTTTTTCATTCGTGCAATTCGCGGATCATTTATTTCGACGAGCCCCGCCCGTAGAATCGCCCCATGATCTACCGCATCGACGTCCGCACCACCCCCTCCGCCCGCGGGGGCGACGCCGCGATCGACCCCGTCGGCGAAGCGATCCGCCACCAGATCCAGGAATTCGGGACGACCGTCGGCCCCATCTCCACAGCTCGCGTCTTCCTGATCGACACCGATGCGCCGCGCCATCAGATCCAGCAAGCGGCCCGCGAGCTCCTCGCCGACCCCATCGTCGAATCCGCCGACCTCATCCTCGAACCCGCCAAGGACTCGGGCAAAAGCCGCATCGAAATCCACCTCAAGCCCGGCGTCATGGACCCCGTCGCCACCTCCACCGAAATGGCCCTCCGCGACATGGGCCTCACCGTCAACGAGGTCCGCACCGGACGCGCCTATGTCATCGACGGCACGGTCCCCCGCGCCGAGCTCGAGCGCATCGCCGCCCGCGTCCTCGCCAACGGCGTCATCGAATCCGTCCACTTCGACGCCTTCATCCCCACCCAATTCACCCAGGGCCGCGCCGATCAATTCACCCTTCGCCACGTCCCCCTGCGCGAGCTCAGCCCCGATCAACTCACCAGGCTAAGCCGCGACGGCCACCTCTTCCTCTCCCTTGCCGAGATGCAGGCCATCCAATCCTATTACCGCGAGCAACCCCGCGAGCCTACCGACATCGAGCTGGAGACGCTCGCCCAGACCTGGAGCGAGCACTGCGTCCATAAGACGCTCAAGAGTGCCGAGGACGTCGAGGTGCGCGATGCCGCGGGCCATGTCACCGGCACCCGCCACTACGACAACCTAATCAGGGAGACGATCTTCGACAGCACGATGGAGCTGATGCATAACACGGGTTTTCAACCCGTGGCTTCGGCAGGAGGGAAAGATCCCGGGTTGGAAACCCGTGCTACGGCAGACTTCTGCCTCAGCGTCTTTAAGGACAACGCCGGCGTGGTGGCGTTCGATGATGTTGACGCGGTCTGCTTCAAGGTTGAGACGCACAACCATCCGAGCGCCATAGAACCCTACGGCGGCAGCGCAACCGGCGCGGGCGGCGTCATCCGCGACATCCTCGGCACCGGCCTGGCCGCGCGGCCCATCGCGAATACGGATGTATTCTGCGTGGCATATCCGAACCGAAACACGCG
>JBBRIN010000074.1:0-9665 GCA_038221115.1 Tepidisphaerales bacterium | reverse complement strand
GTGGCTCTTGGTGGAGCTGATGGAGACCTTTTTGGCGAAGTCGCCGAAGGTGGACTTGATGGCCTTGGTTTCGGCCAGATCGCCGAGGGGGGTGCTGGTGCCGTGGGCGTTGATGTAGTCGATGGAGTCGCCGGAGATCTTGGCGTCGCGCAGGGCGTTGTTCATGGCGGCGGAGGCGCCGCGGCCGTTTTCTTCGGGGGCGGTGATGTGGTAGGCGTCGCCGCTCATGCCGTAGCCGACGAGTTCGGCGTAGATGCGTGCGCCGCGTTTTTTGGCGTGCTCGTACTCTTCGAGAATGACGACGCCGGCGCCTTCGGCCATGACGAACCCGTCGCGGGTTTTGTCCCAGGGTCGGCTGGCGTGCTGCGGGTCATCATTGCGCGTCGATAAAGCGCGGGCGGCACAGAAGCTGCCCATGCCCAGCTCGCAAAGCGCGGCTTCGGATCCGCCGGCGATCATGACTTCGGCCTGGTCGTGCTGGATGTAGCGCATGGCGTCGCCGATGGCGTTGGAGCCGGTGGCGCAGGCGGTGGCGATGGCGGTGTTGGGGCCGTTGATGCGGAAGATGATGGAGACGTTGCCGCTGGCGGCGTTGACCATGAGGCGGGGGACGGTGAAGGGGCTGACGCGGGAGACGCCGCGCTGGATGAGAATTTTGTTCTGTTCTTCGAGGGTTTCGATGCCACCGATGCCGGAGCCGATGACGACGCCGCAGCGGTAGGAGTCTTCCTTCTTGAAATCGAGGCCGGCGTCGGCGACAGCGCGGAGGGAGGCGGCGATGCCGAACTGTCCGAAGCGGTCGAGGCGCTTGGGCATGAGGCGCTCGTCGCCGTAGCGGGAGCATTCGGCCTGATAGGACATGATGTCGAAGTGGGTGCATTCGCCGCCGAAGCGGACGGGGTACTTGGAGCAGTCCCAGCGGGTGATGGGTCCGACGCCGTTCTTACCGGCGCAGACGGCATCCCACATTTCGTCGGCGGTCTCGCCGAGCGAGGTGATCACCCCAAGTCCAGTTACAACAACGCGGCGTGTGGTCATGTTGAACAGTTGATAGTTGATAGTTGATGGTTGATAGTGAAGCGCGAAAACGATCGCGTTGCACCAACAGCTAACACCTATCCACGAACAACTTCTTACTTGCTCGAATTCTGCTTGATGTAGTCGATGGCCTGGCCGACGGTCTGGATCTTTTCGGCCTCTTCATCGGGGATCGACAGTTCGAATTCGTCTTCGAACTCCATGACGAGCTCGACGGTGTCGAGTGAGTCGGCGTTCAGGTCGTTGATGAAGTGGGTTTCGCGAGTGATCTCGCTTTTGTCCACGCCCATCTGCTCGCTGACGATTTCGATGACCTTCTGCTCGATGTCTTCCATGGGGTTGTATCCTGCCTGCCCTGATGTCCTTCCGCGCCAAAGCCACGGCGGCCGGCGGATCGAAGACTATAGCGGTGGGCGGTTCATTTGCAAACCTTGTGAGTTGCCAGTTATCAGTTGCCAGTTGCCAGTGAAAACGGTCGTATCCTACTGACAACTGGCAACTAACAACTGGCAACTGTTTCTGTCACATCACCATCCCCCCATCGACGCAAAGGACTTGGCCGGTGACGTAGCTGGAGTCGGGAGAGGCGAGGAAGGAGACGGCGGCGGCGATCTCGCGGGGCTCGCCGAAGCGGCGAAGGGGGATGTGGCTCTTGGCCAGGTCCTTGATCTGATCGTTGAGGACATCGGTCATTTCGGTGGCGATGAAGCCCGGGGCGATGACGTTGCAAGTGATGGCCTTGCCGGCGAGCTCCTTGGCGACGCTTTTGGAGAGGCCGATGAGGCCGGCCTTGGAGGCGGCGTAATTGGCCTGGCCGGCGTTTCCTGCGACGCCGGCGACGGAGCTGATGTTGATAATCCGGCCACCGACGCCGGACTTGAGGCGCATCATGGGGCGGGCGGCGGCGCGGATGGCGACGAAGGCGCTCTTGAGGTTGGTGTTGATGACGATGTCGAAGTCTTCGTCCTCCATGCGGAGGATGAGGCCGTCGCGGGTGATGCCGGCGTTGTTGACTAAGACGTCGAAGCGGCCGTGGGCATCGGTGACTTTTTCAATGGCGGCGGTGAGGGAGGCGGGGTTGGCGATGTCGCAGACCAGCGCCTCGGCGGAGGCGCCTTCGGATTTGATCTCGGCGACGAGCTGATCGAGCTTGTCGGCGCTGCGGGCGATGGCGACGACGTGCAGGCCGTCCTTGGCGAGTCGGCGAACGATGGCGGCGCCGATTCCGCGGGAGCCGCCGGTGACGAATGCGATGCGTTTGTCGGTCATGTCTTCTCCTACGTCTTCGCGGCCAGCGCATCCGCGGCGGCCAGGTTTTCTACGGGCAGGCGGCGGTTGATCTTCTTTAAGAGGCCCGTAAGCACTCGGCCCGGAGCCAACTCGATGAAGCGGGCGTCGGGCGTCGCCACCAGCGACTGCATGGTTTGCTCCCAGCGGACGGGGTGGGTGATCTGGTCGATCAGGAGCGACTTTATTGAGGCGGCGTCGGTGTGGGGCTGCGCGGTGACGTTGGCGTAGACGGTTTTGCCGGGTGGCTTGAGCGTGGCGCGGCTTAGCTCGGCGGCCATTTTATCGGCGCCGCATTGCATGAGGGGGCTGTGGAACGCGCCGGCGACGACGAGAGGAATGGCTTTGAAACCGGCGGTGGCGGCGGCGGCGAGGACGCGCTCGCAGGCGGCTTTGGAACCGCTGAGGACGATCTGGCCGGGGGCGTTGAAGTTGGCGGGGACGAGAACGTCGCCCTGGGCGGCGTCGTGACAAAGCTTAATCGCGGCGGCTTCGTCGGCGCCCATGAGGGCGACCATGCTGCTGGGGGTGGCAACGGCGGCGTCCTGCATGTAGGCGCCGCGCGCCTGAACGAGCTTCAGACCCGCGATGAAGTCGAAGGCGCCGCCGAGGTGGAGGGCGGTGTATTCGCCGAGACTGAGGCCGGCGTAGGCGGTGATTTCATCGGGGTTGATCGTGCCCGCAGCGACGGCGGCGCGGTAGCAGGCGACGCTGGTGACGTAGATGGCGGGCTGGCTGATGTTGGTTTTGTTCAGCTGTTCACCGGGGCCGGTGAAGCACAGGGATTTGAGGTCGAAGCCGAGGGTGTCGTTAGCGGCGTGGAAGATGTCCCGCGCGGCGGAGTGGGCGTCGTAGAAGTCTTTGCCCATGCCGACGACTTGAGCGCCTTGGCCGGGGCAGAGGATGTAGATGGGGACGGGCATTCAGTTTGGGTTTCGTAGCACAGGCGTTTGGCGCGTGCGGCCGAAGAAGAAAGAACACGGGCGAGCCGCCCGTGCCACGTTAAGCGCGGACGACGGCGTTGGCCCAGGTGAGGCCGGCGCCGAAGGCGACGAAGATGACGATATCGCCCTTGCTGATGCGGCCGCCGCGCCAGGCCTCGTCGAGGGCGATGGGGATCGACGCGGCGGATGTATTGCCGTACTTGTCGATGTTCACGAAGACCTTCTCCGGCGGCAGTCCAAGCTTATGGGTGGCCGAGTCGATAATGCGGCGATTGGACTGGTGCGGGATGACGAGCTTGACCTGATCGGGCGTGAGCTCGCACTTGCGGAGGGCGTCTTCGATCAGCTCTTCGAAACGGGTGACGGCGAACTTGTAGACCTCGCGGCCTTTGATCTTCATGAATTGGTCGCGGTCGGCGAGGGTGCTGGCTTCGATGGGGAAGCGGCTGCCGGGCCTGCAATAGAGGAACTCCCAGCCATGGCCGTCGGCGTGAAGGCTGCTGTAGATGAGGCCACGATTGGCGTCACGAGTGGATTGGAGCACGACCGCGCCAGCGCCGTCGCCGAAGAGGATGCAACTGCCGCGGTCCTGGTAATCGGTGATGCGGCTGAGGACTTCCGCGCCGATGACGAGGATGTTTTTATAGCGGCCGGTTTTGATGAAGTTCGCCGCGGTTTCGAGCGCGTAGAGAAAACCGCTGCAGGCGGCGGAGAGATCGAAGGCGGGGGTGGATGTGAGGCCGAGGGCGGCGGCAATGAAACAGGCGGTCGAGGGAAAGTGCATCTCCGGGGTGATAGTACCGCAGATGATGAGGTCGACGTCTTTGGCTTCAATGCCCGCGGCGGCGAGGGCCCTGCGAGAGGCGGCGGTGGCAAGCGTGGCGGTCGATTCGCCGTCACCGGCGATGCGGCGCTCCTTGATGCCGGTGCGTTGGACGATCCACTCGTCGTTGGTGTCGACGGTCTTGGACAATTCCTCGTTGGTCAGACGCCGTTCCGGAAGGCAACTGCCGGTCCCTGCGATGATGGCTCCATAAGAATCGGACATTCGTCTTTCGGTAAGCTCGTGTCGGCCCGCGCGGAGGCGCCAGGTCAGACCTTCTGTTCGTTCCCCGCCGGGATGCTCTGCTTGATCTCGTCGACAATCTTCGCATTGACGCCGCTGCTGGACAACTGCTTACCGACGCGAATGGCGTTTTTGATGGCCTTGCTGTCGGAGCGGCCGTGGCAGATGAGGCAGTAGCCGTTGACGCCCAGGAGCGGCGCGCCGCCATATTCCTGCCAATCGTGCTTGATCCAGATCTTCTTCATCACGGGCTTGAATTGCTCGAGGAGGACGGGGTCGTTCTCCTGAAGCTCGGCGGCGATGGTTTGAAAGAGCCCTTCAGCCATGCCTTCGGTGAGCTTGAGAACGATGTTGCCGACGAACCCGTCGCAGACGACGACGTCGACGACGCCCTTGAAGAGGTCGCGTCCTTCGACATTGCCGACGAAGCTGATCTGCGGCTCGTCGCGGAGAAGCTTGCGGGCTTCCTTGACGATGGTGGTGCCCTTGGCGTCTTCCTCGCCGATGCTGAGGAGGCCGACGCGCGGGGTGTCGATGCCGCAGACGGCCTGGGCGTAGACGGAGGACATGATCGCATACTGCTGGAGGTGGCGCGGCTGAGGGGTAATGTTGGCGCCGACGTCGCAGACAACAATGGGGCCATGAAAGGTTGGGAAGATGACGGCGATTCCCGGACGGACGACATCGGGGAGGAGGCGCATGCGCAACTGGGCTGCGGCGACGCAGGCGCCGGTGTTGCCGGCACTGATGACGACGTCGGCTTCGCCCTTGCCGGCGAGCTTGCACATCACGCTGATGGAACTGTTGGGCTTTGATCGGACGGCCTCCACGGGGGAGTCGTCCATGTCGATCACCTGCGTGGTGGGGATGATCGTGAAGCGCGCCTTGTGCTCGGTGGTGAGGGGCGCGGCGGCGAGGCCGGCGCGAATGAGAGTTTCGTCGCCGACGAGGAGGACGGTGTCGGCGGCATCGAGCAACGGCGCGGCTTCCCAGCAGCCTTTGAGGATGGCCGCCGGGCCCTTGTCCCCGCCCATGACGTCTACCGCCGCTCGCACCAAAGTCTCCCTGGTTCAACACCCCGGGGCTGCCGCGCGTGGCTAAGCCAACCCATCCGCGCCGCGAACGGGGAAGGGCTAGGTGGCTTCATCTTCAATCTGAAGCGCGAGCTTCGGGTTGACGTAACCGCAGTTGTCGCACGCGCAGTGCGGGAGCTTGGCGTTGCCGCATTGCGGGCAGCGGACGTAGTGGATGGGCTTGAGCGCCTGGTGAGCGCGGCGTTTGCGCTTGCGGGCCTTGCTGTGCTTTTGGACGGGGAGCATGATCGGTCTCCTGATCGGCCGATGGCGAGCCGCGGCGGTGCGCCGCAAGTCGTGACCGATCAAAACAATACGACTGTGTAGACCCCAACAAAGAAGCACGGCGGGCGATCACCCGCCGGTCCATCGGGGCCGATACGTTAGGGATTGTGGTGGGTTCTGTCAAGGCGGGCGGATGCGCCGCGCACCTCATTGTCATCCGCCTACTTATCGTCGAACTGCCCGAGCGCGGGGGTGATGAGCTGGAGGGATTGATCGTCATAGGTTTTGGCGGCGCGCTCTATGGCCTTCATCATGTCCGCGAAGACATCGGGGTGTTTGTAGCTGGGTGCGGCGCGCATCATGTTCAAAAGCTGGCGGCGATAGTTGAGCAGGTTGTTCTGCACCGGCATCTTGAACTCGTTGGCGACGGCGGACACTTTCCTTGCCAGGGCGTCCAGATTGCCCTTATTGCACTTGATGAGGATGCTGTAGAAGAACGCGCCGTGGCTGGCCTCATCGGCGCCCATCTTGGTGAGGATCGCCTGGAGGAGCGGTTCGTCGACATCCCGACAGAGGGCACGGTAGTAGAGGTGAGTGGCCTTTTCCTGGAGAGCGAGGTAGATGAAACCGGCTTCGATCTGTTCGAACGGGAACGTATAAGGCGTCTTACGTTCGCGGAGCATTTCTTCATTGAGCTGGGCGCGCGGGACCAAGCCGCTCTTTGTAAGGTACATCTCCAGCACGTGGGCGTGACGATCCTCTTCGGCGACCCATCGGAAGGTGTAATGCAGCGCGTCGCGGTTGACGATGGCCTGATCGTCCGGCACTTCAGGGTCGCACATGACGCGCAGGTATTCGGAGAGGTAGCCGGGGAGGTGATCCTCGACGTACAGAACCGTCTTGACGGCTTGAAGCTGCGATTCGTTCAGGCGCTCGGGGCGGGCAAGGTTGCGAAGATTATCCGCATCGACCAGGTCATACGGAGACCAGCCCATGCGGTCTGCGCGGAGCAGGTAGTCGCGCAGGACTTCGTCCAGGACATCGGGCTGAGGAAATACGGGTTGTTTAGCCGTTTTGGTGTAGGGCGCGAATAATGGATTATCGAGCATGCGGCTCTATCCGGCGCAGAATGGCCGAGGATGAGGATCAATAGAGGAGTCAGGGGGCGCACTGCACCCTTTGGGTTTCATCATAAAGAGGAGACAGCCGCTCGCAAGCAGAATTGACCCAAAAACTTCCGAAAATCCTGACGACAGAAGTACTTCAGTTGATCTTAGAACGCGCAGAATCGGCGCGGCTACCGTTCCTGAAGAGTTTCCCGAGCGAACGCGAGCGCGCGGTCGAGGGCCGTGGGAAGCTTGGCAGGTTCCTTCCCGCCGGCCTGCGCCATTTGCGGACTGCCCCCCCCACCGCCGCCAGTGATCCTGGCGGTTTCTTTTACCCAGTCGCCGGATCTGAGGCCCCTGGCGATCAGGTCATTGCTTACGGCGGCGACAAAGCTGATTTTTTCATCGGCGATGGCGGCGAGCATGATGCCGTGGCTGGGGGCCTTTTTTCTGAGGGAGTCGATGGCGGCGCGGAGTTGATCGGCCGTGGCGCCGGGGATTTGGCCGACGATGATTCTTGCGCCGGCCAGGGATTCTGACTTGAGAAGCAGATCATTTGCGATGGTGATCGCATCGATGCTGCCGGAGGTGGATTGGGATTTGTTGGCCTTTTCCCATGCTTTATAGCGCGCTTGGAGCTCGTTGACGGCAGCCTGGGCGCGGCGCTTGGCGCGGAGGGGCAGCGTGGCCCCGGAGAGCTGCTTTTGGAGATGAGCGATGAGCCCGGGGAGTGAATCGTCGGCGGCGCTTCGGGCTTGATTGATCTGCGCATCAAGCGCGTTCGCGGCGGCGGTCGCTTGTTGGGCGGCATCGCCAGTGAGGGCGACGATGCGGCGAATGCCTTTGCTGACGGATTCTTCGGCGGTAATGGCGAAGGCTGCGGCGTCGGCGGTGGTCTTGAGGTGTGTGCCGCCGCAGAACTCGATGCTGAATTGACGCCATTGGGGGTTGGCGGGGTCATGCAGCAGGTCGGCGACGAGGGCGCCGATGGAGACGACGCGGACCATGGGCGGATATTTTTCGCCGAAGACGGCGCGGAGACCGTGGATTTTCAACGCCTGTTCTTGAGGGGCGGTTTCTACGTAAACGGGGAGTCTTTTGGCGATGCCCTGGTTCACCAGGGTCTCGACTTTGGCAAGCTCGTCGTCGCTCATGGACTTGGTGTGGGAGAAGTCGAAGCGGAGTTTTTCTGGGTCGACGAGAGAGCCTTTTTGCTGGACGTCGTCGCCGAGGGTTTCGCGGAGGGCCCAGTTGGCGAGGTGGGTGGTGGTGTGGTTTTTTTCGGTGCGGGGGCGGACGCCGGCGAGGGTGGCGGTGACGTGATCGCCGACGGTGAGATGGCCTTCGATCATGTGGCCGACGTGGAGGACGTACCCGCCGGAGGAGTAGGTGGTGGAGACGTCGAAAAGGGCGGGGGCTGGAGCAGAAGACGTGGTTGCTGAAGCGACAACGCCGGCGGGAGCGCCGCTGCGGAGTTCGCCGGTGTCGCCGATCTGGCCGCCCATCTCGGCGTAGAAGTTGGTCTGGTCGAGAATGACGGCGATGCCTCGAGACGCGGCTTCGGCGCCGTGGGTGTGTTCGAGAAGTTTGTGGCCGTCCCAGATGGCTTTCACCGTCGCGCCGATGGGCATGGCGTTGAATTTGGCGGAGTCGTCGGTGGGGGCGACTTTCTGCTTGTGGAGGGTCGAGAGCGCGTCGGGGGAAAGTTCGATGAGCGTAGTGTCGGCGTCTTTGCCGCCTGAGCGAGCGAGCTCCTTGGCTTGCTCCATGAGTTTTTCGTAGCCGTCGATGTCGATGTTCATGCCGCGCTCTTCGGCCATGATGCGGGTGAGGTCGATGGGGAAGCCGTATGTGTCGTGGAGTTTGAAAGCGTCTTCGGCGGAGATAGTGCTGGGTGCCGAGTGCTGAGTGCTGAGTGACCGGGAGGCGGCTTCCTCAAAGAGCGCGATGCCGCGATCGAGCGTGCGGCCAAAAGAGACTTCCTCGTCACGGATACTTTCGGCGGTGCGCGTCGGGTTTTTCTTCAGTTCCGGGAACGCACTGCCCATCGCGTCGACGACGATGGGAACGAGGGTATGGAGGAACGGGTCTGTCAATTCCAACTGTTGACGGCCGAAGCGGACAGCGCGGCGGAGGATGCGGCGCAGGACGTAGCCGCGGCCTTCATTGCTCGGCACCGCGCCGTCGGTGATGGCAAACGTCAGGCAGCGGATGTGGTCGGCGATCACGCGAAATGCGATGTCGTGCCGTAGCTGGGGGTCGGCGGCTTCAGCGACCGGATCGGCGACGTTGGAGGGAGGGTACTTGCCGGTGTATTTAATGCCGCTGAGTTCCGTCAGCTTCTGCCAAAAGGGGTTAAACAGGTCGATGGCATAATTGTCATCGACGTTTTGGAGGACCTGAATGATGCGTTCGAGGCCCATGCCGGTATCGACGTGCTGGGAGGGGAGCGTGGTGAGAGAGCGGTCGGGGTTGCGGTTGTATTGGATGAAGACGTTGTTCCAGATCTCCATGACGCGGGGGTCTTCGCCGGTGAGGACGGTGGGGCCGCCGGTGCCGTCGGGGGTGCGGTCGACGAAGATTTCGGTGCAGGGGCCGCAGGGGCCGGTCTCGCCCATTTCCCAGAAGTTGTCCTTCGTGTTGCCGTAGTGGATGTGGTCTTCGCTGGAGATGCCGTACTGCTCCCAGTTGGCGACGTCGCGCCAGATCTGGGCGGCTTCGTTGTCGCGCTCGACGCCGATGGCAGGGTCGCCGGCGTGGACGGTGACGTGGAGCGTCTTGGGGTCCAATCCCCAGACGTCCGTCAGCAGTTCCCAGCTCCAGGCGATGGCCTCTTTCTTGAAGTAGTCGCCGAAGGACCAGTTGCCGAGCATCTCGAAAAACGTGTGATGTCGGCGCGATCGGCCGACGTCGTCCAGATCGTTGT
>JBBRIN010000073.1:0-9670 GCA_038221115.1 Tepidisphaerales bacterium | reverse complement strand
GAGGGCCTTGGTGCTGTATTCTACCGCCTTGGCAGGATTTGGGGTGGTCTTTAACTCGGTCCAAACGCAGGCCAGATTGTTCAGCGCCACCGTGTCTTCGGGATTTACCGCCAGCAGCTTCTCATAGACAGCCTGGGCCTTTTCGTAGTTGCCCGAGAGCATATAAACCGATCCCGCCACGCCGTACGCGGTCTCCTTTTCCCGATCAGTCAGCTTGGGCAGATCGGCGAAGACCTGTTCGATCATCTCACTTGCCTTGTCGAAGTTCTGCTGCGAGAAGTAGAGGTAGGTTCCAATGATGCGCCAGTGATTGTCACCCTGCGCGGCCTTGGCTTCGACGCGCTTGAGGGCCTCGTCGATGCCGATCGATTCGCGGATGCTGGTGATTACCGCGATGGTTCCGTCGTCATTCCTCAGCTTGGCGGTGATCGCCAGCGCCCGATCGAAATCATTCAGCGCTTCGGTGCGCGTTGCGCCGCCACCACCGCTTGCGCTGGCGACGCCGCGGAGTTGGTAGACCCACCAGGCGGTATCGGCGATTTCGGGATTCTTGAGGATTTCGTTGCACTCGTTCTGCAATTCCCGGTACTTCTTCATCCGCATGAGGATCGTGAGGTAATCCTGCATGAGCGGCAAGGTTCGTTGCGGCTCACCGACCGCAAGCGCGAGTCCTTCCTTGATGCTGGTCAACGCCTTGTCATTGTTGTTGCGCGCCAGCCACATCGACGCTTCGACGCGGCGCCAATCCGGGTCGCTCTTGAACGCAGGCATTGCCTTGGCGTCGTTAATCAGCCGCTCCACCTGCGTCCACTGCGGCGTGACGAGCGATCCGAGGCGCTCGATCAGCTTCATCCGGACGTCCTTGTTCTCCTTCTGCAATTCGACGCACATCATCAGCTCGTGGATGGCATCGTCGGTCAGCGGCGGGCTGTGCGCCAGCAGCGCCTCGCCGAGCGCCATGCGCGTCTGCACCTGCATGGGGACGTTGTGAATGTCGATGTTGTCGCGCGCGGTGGTCAGATCCTTGATGGCGGCGTCGACGCCGTCCTGTCCCTGGCGCATGCGAATCACCGCGCGGTAGTACAGCCCGCGCTGGCTCTTGGGGTCGAGCGCGACGGCGCGATCCAGGGCGGCAAGCGCCTCGGGGATCTGCTTCTGCTGCAAGAGCAGGAAACCCTTGCTCTCGAACAACTGCGCGTCATTCGGGTTGGCGTCCATCATCTTCTGAAGGACGCGGCCGGCCTCGGTCAACTGGTTGTCGGCCAGCAGGATCTCCAGCGTCTGCTGCTGCACTCGCCGGTCGGTGCTCTTGGCGTCCAGCGACTTGAGGGCCCTGGCATATTTCTTCTGCTGAAAATAGAACGACGCGACCTGCCGCTGCACGTCCACGGAGTTCTGGCTCTTGGCCAGAGCGTCGCTGAACGCGGCCTCGGCCAGGTCCATTTTGTTGAACCGGGCATAAAACTGGCCGAGCAACAGGCTGGGATCGGGAGAATCCTTCCACTTGTCGCGGGCCACCAGGGCCTTGATCGCTTTCTCACCCACCTCCAAGTCTTTGGTGTAAGTGACGACTTCGGCGAGGTAGGCATAGGACAATCGATCATCCGGCCATTTATCGATGATCTCGCTGAAGACCGTTTTAGCTTTCTCGGCGGCCTGTTTTGCCTCGTCTAACTTGTTCTTTTTCGTCTGGACCTGCGCGACCGACAACCAGGCGGCCCCGAGGGCCACTTTCGGCCCGATGGCGTCGGGGGTCTGCTTGACCGCCGCCTCGCGGGGGACGATGGCCCTCATCGGATCGCCGTAGTTCAACTCCCAACTGATGTATTGTTCGCGCAGCCAGGCGCTATTGGGGTTGGTTTTGAGCGCGGCGTCGATCTGGCGCTTGGCCTCATCGGGCTTGTTCATCGCGAGGTAGCAGTCGATCAGCCCGCGATAAGCATCGAAGCTCTCGTTCTGCTTTTCCAGCGCCATGGAATACTTGCCGGCGGCCTCTTCGAACTGCCGCTCTTCCTTAAGCACGTCGCCGTAGCAGAGCCAGCTTTGGGCAAATTGCGGTGAATCCTGCACGAGCTGGCGGGCGATTTCCTCAGAGCGCTTGAGATTTCCCTGCGCCATGGCGAGGCGGTAGCGGTAGATCTGCCCTTTGGCCTGGTCCCAGTTCATGACGCCCAGGCGCTCGGCGTACTTTTGCGCGGGAACCCACTTGCTATCGGAGAGCGCGATCGAGAAGCGAATGTCGAGGATTTCACCGTTTTCAGGGTCGAGCTTTTCCGCCTCGTCCAGATGCTTAAGCGCTTCGGGGCGGTCATTGCGGGAGAGGTAAAACCGATAGAAGTTCATTTCCCGCAGATTGGGCTTGTCGATGGCCTTGATCCCCTGAATGGTGAGCTCCTCGACGCTCTTGGCGTCGCCGGCGAGCTGTGCCTGCACGAGCTTTAGCGAAAGGTTTTCCGGCTCCTTGGCCAGCGCCTCGGCGATCACGCGGTCAGCCAGGTCCTTCTGCGCCTTGCTGGTGTACAACTGCACGAGCGTGCGAACGGTCTCGATGTCGGCCGGCCCGAGCTTCTGACGGAGCAGTTCCGTCAACCGAATGGCCTCGTCGACTTTTCCCAGCGCCAGCGCCAGCGTAACTTTTTGCCTGAGCTGCGGGGGCGTCTCCTCGGACATTTTCTCGAGCATCTTCACGGCGTCGGCGGGGGTGACTTTTCCCGCGCTCATGGACAGGGCGACATCGAAGCGCGGCAGTTCCGGGTCGTTTGGGGCCAGTGCCTTGATCTCCTTGACCAGGCGGGACGCCATCTCCCAGTCGCGGTCTGCAATTAGCAGCCGGACCAGCATTTTTTTCGCCGGTACGAAGGTCGGGACGCCGGTGGCGACCTCCCAGAGCTGGGTCTTTGCCAGGCCGGTCTGATGGCTCTCGAAGTAGGCGCTGGCCAGAAGGAACTCGAGTTCCCAGTCGTGGACCTTTCGGTTCGGGTTCATCTGGCGGAGCATGTCGCGCGCGCGCTCGAGCTCGGGGATGGCCTCGATGGCGCCGGGGACGTCGCCGCGCATGAGGGAGATCTTGCCCTTGAGCATCAGCGTCAGCGGCTTGGCGCCGATCTTCTCGGTCAATCGCTGGTAATAATCATTCGCCTCGTCAAGAATCTTCTTTCGCGCCTCGGGCTCGGTCGTGGTGGTGTACTTTTCGATCAGATAGTTCGTCACGCCCGCGTAGGTCTTTATCTCGAGAAGCTGCTTATTCATCGCGAGGCCCGCCCCAACCTTGCCCGCGTCGCCGAGCGGCAGCTTCAACAGATCGATGGCCTCGTCGCGCTTCTTCGGCGACATGTCGTGGATCGCCGCCGCGAGCTCCAGACGCCCCTGCTGGTCGTTGGGCTTCATCTTCATCAGCTCGCGCAACAGCGCCTCGGCGCCGGGGGCGTCCTTGTTGCGACGCAGGAACTGCGCGTAGTTCACGTACACTTCGGTGAATGCCGGGTCGGTGGCCTCTTTCCCGTCCGCCGGCTGCACGCCCTGCCGCGCCTCCTCCAGGACCTCGCGCATCCGCTTCACGTATTCCTGGCGATCCTTTTCAGTGTCCTCGTCCTCGTCGAGCCCGCTGCTCAGCGACGTGAGCATCTGGTAAAAGCGCAGTTTCATCACTGCGTTTTTCGGCTGCGCGGCGATGGCCTCTTCGAACACGGAGTAGGCGCGCTCCTCCAGCTTTTTGGCTTCGGCGGTCTCGTTGCGCGTGCGCTGTTCCTTGGCCTGCTGCACGAGGGCCAGCGAGAGGTAATAGGGGATGTCAGCGTTGGTGGGGTCTTCCTTCTGCAGAAGCGACAAGGCGTCCATGTGTAACTTCAACACTTCGTCGGGAGTCACAATGTTGCTTCGCCATTTGGCGATGACCGCGATGTGCATGTACGCCTTGGCCTCCGGGTCGGCGGGCTGGGCGCGAAGGATTTTTTCGGCGTAATCCTGCAGTCGCTGCAGGGAGGTGGGCTGGGGCATCTGCCCGGGCGCCTGCGAGAGCTCAAGCTCTTCGATGGAGCGGTGCAGCATTCGCTGCAGCGCCGGCAGGTGTGCGGGGTTAACCTGCAAGACAGCGTCCCACTGCTTGAGGGCTTCGTCGCCCCAGTTGGGGTCCGTGCGCGACATGAGCTGCAGCAGATCGCCGTACTTCACGCGCAGATCGAGGTCCTTGGGCAGCTTGGCGACAGCGGCGCGGTAGGCGCGCTCGGCCTCGACATATTTCCCGCCCTTTACGGCGGCATCACCGCGGGCGATGTTCGTTGCCGGATCGCCCTTCCCCACGGCCAACTTCACGCCCAACCCCAACACCAGGAGCGCGATGAGGACAATCGAGGCGATCGCTACGAACCGCGTATTGATACGACGCTTTGCCATGAAAACACCTTCGAGCGTTATCGGGGCCGACTTAAGGTGACGGACCTCACAGACGCTGCTTATGGGACGCCCCGCGCGAAGCGGGGGCTAATGCCTGGGGAGCGCGTTCCAGTCCGGCAGACACCGCTCCACCTGGGGTAGGGCGGAGGTCAGGAAATCCTGCATCGCCGCCCGGGCCGCGTCCGGGTCCTGGTCCTGCACCATCATTTCGACTTTGGTGTAGTACCCATAGCGCTCGAACAGGTTTTGCAGCGCCATGCGAACGCGGGTGGGATCGCTGTTGTAGCCGCCGTTGACGTGGAATGTATATGCCACGTTCTTCTTGACCGATGCGGTCGCGGTCTGATCGTCGAAGGTGATGTAGCGCAGGTCGAGCTTTCCGTCCGGCGTTTGCTTTGTCTTCACGTCCCAGGTTTCGGTTTCTGCCCGACTGGGCTCGTAGCCGTCGGCGGTGTAGCAGCGCTCGGGGATGTGCGCGACGGTGTCGGCCTTGCCGGTGTAGTACGTCACGGCAAAGCTGATGATCGCATGATCCAGCTTGGTCTTGTATTTCATCCGCAGGTCATTCAATACCTTGCCGCGGTCTTTGCTATTCTTGCCGTCGAACTGTTTGAGCTCACCGGGAAGCAGGGCGGTGGAGTTCACGTAATAGCGCATGATGTACTGCTTGGTGCCGAGTTCCTGCTCAATTTCATCCGCGATTTCGTCCTGCGATACGCAGACCCACTTGCCCAGGGTGGTGGGGATGTCGTCCAGCGAATGCGCCAGCGGCACGGGCATCTTTTTGAAGTGCAGCTTCAGGAACTGAGTGGCGGCGTTCAGGCTTACGGCGGCCAGCAGCAGGATGGCGAAGGCCACCACAAAGACCGGCTGCCTGGCCACGCGCTTCAGGGACAAGCCGAGTTTCTGACGGGTTACGTTTGAGGCGGTCATGGTTCAAGCTCCCTCCGGTGATACGGGCGGCGCCGTTGCCTTGGGCACGGCGATGGGCGCTTGCGGCTTTGCCACTTGCTTTACAGTGGAGGCTGATGCCGCCGCCGGCGCCTTCGTGACGGGCTTGGCGATGGGCGGCTTGGAAACGACCCGTGGCTTTGGAGAAACGCTTATGGGTTTCGTCACGGGCTTGGCAATACCGGCCACGGAGTTGCCGGGGATTTGCGATCTTGGCATGGCGGCCACCGCCGTCGGGGCGACGACGGGCGCCTTGGCTTGGACGACGGCCGCGGGCTTGGTGACGGGGTGGGCGACGGGCGCCTTTGCCTTTGCTTCAGCGGCTTCAGTGCGCGGCAGAGCCCAGTTCGCGGCCGGCACACCCGGCTTGGAGGCCTTGATTACGTTTTTGTTCTTCACCAGGCGCTCATCGGCTTCCTCGATGAACAACTGATCGAGCACGATGCCCACGAGCATGATCAGCAGAAAGCCCGGCACGAGCATCACCATTCCCACGAACTGGTGGGCAAAACCTTCGGTAAACTCTGGCTTCCACTGGTCGATGTAGCCCATGCCGGTCACGCGCATCACGTTGCAGAAGATGGCGATGGGAATCGCCGAGGCGGTCACGAGAAACTTCTGCCACAGCGGGCGCGTCGAGAGGAAGGCGACGGCTCCGCCGATGGAGATGAAAGTCATCAGGGATCGCAAACCGGCGCAGGCCTCGGCGACGTTCAGCGCGCGCGGGCCGCTCTTGCCCATGACGATGATCTTGGTGCCGCTGTTGACCGCGTCGATGTTGGTGAAGCGCAGGGTCCCGACGGCGACGCTGGCGGCTAGATGTTGGAGTGGCGATGCGACGTAGCTGTAAACCAGGTCGGGCCAGGGGATGGCGCAGATCAAGAAGACGATGGGGAACCAGGCGATCTTCATCACCCGCCAGCCGCAGAGCATCGCGACCACGCCGAAGAGCGTGACGATCATGCCGAAGTCTTTGATGAAGTCGTTCTGACCGGGCCAGATGCCGTAGGTGAAGAGCAGAATCCCGGCGATGAGAATGCCGAGGCCGGTCCAGGAGTTTCGCACCGGGGCCTTGAGGAGGTCGTCGCGATTGACGTAGAGGAAATAGAGGCTGATGAGGGGGACGCAGACGGCGTGTCGCCAGTTAGGCTCGCCGCTGTATGGGTTGGTCTTGAGCCAGAGCCGAAGCAGATTGAAGCGGAAGGTCGCGATCATCAGCGCTGTGACAATGGCGATTTTCAACCAGGCAGCGAGGTCAAGACCATAGAAAGTCTCTTCGCCACCGTCCCTCCGAAAATTAAGAACCGCGTTCTGGCTCATAGACCGCCTGCTCGCTGCTGATACGTCCAGCATCCTCACGCGCGCCGTCGACCGAAGGTAGCGACAGATATCCCAAGCATCGGCAAGGGAACGGCAGCGCTTTGCCTGGCTTTGCCTGCGCGGCACGCGCCATAACCGATTCAGGTTATCGATCGTGTTCAGCCCGTGTGTGTTCCGCCGGCGTGCTGACCGCCAGGCAGGTGCTGACCCGAGTCAACGACCCCTGGTTGTACGCGAGGGATTCAGAGCCGGTTCTGCACAGAATCGTGGGCGCCCCGCGTTTTGCTGAATGGCCCACTTCCCAGACCGCCATCCTTGACGTTCAATCCGCCTAGTCTACCTGACCCCCCCGGTGGACGCAAAGCCGTTTCCGGCATTGTGGGGCGCTTAACGCATCCCAAACGGCACGCCAAAAAACAACCGGCGGATCGGGAAGCGTGAAACTCCCGATCCGCCGGTCTGACTATCTTTCAAACGACCCGCTTATCGCCCGGTTGGGGTGCTGGTGTCGCGGTAAAAGTTCCGGTCATAGAGGAACCCGAATCCATAGGTAATGCGGAATGCGTTGCGAATGGCCGCCAGGAAGGGGGCGGGCATGTTCGTGCCCACTTGAACGATGTCGTAGGGCTTCAAGAACACGTCCGGCTGGGCGCCGGAGAAGACCTTGGCGAGGTTGACGCGGACAAACACTTCGCGGTCGCGGCCGATACGACGGATGATCTCGGTACGTTCGGGGATCGCCACCTCGTCGAGCATGCCGGCGGAGATGACGGCCTGCTTCAGGGTGATCTGGCGGCCGGTCAAGCTGTACACGCCCACGCGCTGCACATGGCCGCCCATGTAGAACTCACCGGCCTCGGGCATCTGGACAGTAAGGGTGTCCTGGGGGTGAATCACCATGTTGTACTTGAGATCGCCGTTGAGCAATTGCCGCAATGGGACGCGGATGATGGTGGAGGTATCGTCGGGCAGCGGGGAATTAAACTCAAAACCCTTGGCCTTGCCGGCGGCCGGCGCGCTGATGTCGGCGGGGCCGGCGGGCGTTCCCGCGGCATCCGCTGGCTTGCCCGAATCGATCGTGGTGTTGCCGTTCACATAGACGGGCAACGCCTTCTCATCGGCCTTGCCCTTGCTGACATCTTCCAGCGTGGCGTCGCCGGTGGCCTTGGGGGCGGTCGGCGCGGTTTCGGCCCTCTCAGCGGGGGTTAGGGTATCTGCCTTCGCCTTGGGCTCGAGGAGGCCTGGGGCGCCCGGGTTCACCGGAAGTGGCGGAGCGATCGGTTGGCTGGTCGGCTGGCTCGTGGCGGCAGCCTTGTTCGGACGAATGACGTAGAGCCACTCGATGTTGGGAATCTGCACGTCACCGGCTAGCACCAGCGCGTCCAGCACCCGGAAGTCCGTCTGCACGATCGCATACTGGCCGGGACGCGAAACAGCGCCGCGGATCTGGAAGGTCCGTTGACGAGCTTCGACAACGGTCACGGAGACCTGGGCGTTCTTGACGATTCCCTGGTCCTGATACTTTTGCTGGATCGCGCGCTCGAGCTGCGCTTCGGTGAGTCCGGCGGCGGGAACCTGCCCAATCAGGGGCAAGCTCACGTTACCGCTTTCGCTCACGCGGGCCGTTTTCACGGTTTCGACGCCGGGGGTCACGTCCGTCAGCGCGATCTGCAGCAAGTCGTTCTTGCCGACCACGTAATCGGACGAATCGACGCGGAGATCGGCCGCTTCGATGTTGCGGGCGGTGGGGAACTCTTCGTTCGGCTCGTCATACCCGGAGCTTAGCCCGTTGAGGATCGGCAACTGCAAGGGTGCCCGGCCTCGGCGCATCATCTCACCGGGGTTTAAGAACGAGTTGGGGAGGGGGTCCGATCCCTTGTTGTCCGAGCATCCGGCAAGTCCGCCGGCCGACAGCAACAGCGCGCAACCGAGCAGCACCGGCCTTCGCAGCAGCGCTTTAATATCCCTGAGTCGCAAGACGAGCTCCTTTCAAAGGGGCCGCGGTTCGTTCAGCCGCGCTACCCAGACGTTCTAAATTGCCCGATTTCCGCGGCCGTCCTGGGTAGGATAAAGAAACAAACCTACCTATCCTCTGCCCGGAAAGCTCTACGCTTGCAGCACTTGCCGCGTGGCGGTCACTCTAAGACCGGCGAAGTATTTTGCAAGATCAAAAGTTCAGAGCGGGAACACATTCCTGCCCGGACTTCGACCGCGGCACGACGCAACCGCGCCATTCAGATCGCCCAGATTAAACCGCCCCATGAGTACAATTTCCCCAAGTTCCCACTCATCCGGTTATCGGACGGCTCAGATATTTCAGATAATCTGGGCACTTCAGGCGACGGCGATGCCATCATAAGCCAGCCTCCTCCCAATGCAAAAATGACTTCGCCAGGTAACTGCGGGCCCTCCGGAGGGCACCGGGTGACAACTTCGTACCGCATGCGACGATATTGTTAGGCCCACCTTTTAGTCCCCCCCGCCGTCCGCTATAATCACGGGTCACTCCTTCGCCGGGCTGCGCGCCGCGACTGCCCATCGCTGCAAAGGGTTTTGGCGCCGCCTTCAGCGGGGAGCCTAACTGGTTAAACTGCGCGGACGACTTCGTCCGATAAGGTTGCTGTTGTATGACTGGCGAGCGTCAAAAGACTGTCTCCCGCGAAGTCTCCTTCGCCGGCCCGGGGCTTTTCTCCGGCGAAAGCGCCACGCTCACGATCGCGCCCGCGCTCGCTGACGAGGGGATTCCGTTTGTCCGTGAGCAGGAGGGAAAAACCGCGCACATCCCAGCCATCGTTTCGAATGTCCTCAAGCGGCCGCGGCGCACATGCCTTAAGAATGGCACGCTGTTCGTGGAGACGATTGAGCACTGCATGGCGGCCCTGTCCGGGATGGGGATCGATAATGCGATTGTTAAAGTGTCCGGGGGAACCGCCGGTGAACTCCCGGGCGGTGACGGCTCATCAAACCCATTTGTCCAGGCGATCCAGGATGCGGGCGTCACCGAGCA
>JBBRIN010000072.1:0-9825 GCA_038221115.1 Tepidisphaerales bacterium | reverse complement strand
GAAATGCCGCCCGGACCGCCGGCAGCGCCAGCGCCGTGGCGGTGTTGCAGGCGATGACCACGTGCCGCGGGTTGTGCGGCCGGAGGTACGCGATGATCTGCTTGACGAACGTCGTGACGGTATCGGCGGTCTTCGAGCCGTAGGGCAGGCGGGCGGTGTCTCCGAAGTAGAGAATGTCATCGTGCGGCAGGGCCGTGTGAAGCGCGCGCACCACAGTCAGCCCGCCGAGGCCACTGTCCAGGACTACAATAGGGGTGGATGACGGCATGATACGTCCCGAGGTCAGTGGTCTGTTGTCCGAAGTTCGATGTTTCGATGCTGGCAACGTACGGTTAAGCCGCCTGAGACGGCGTTGCGAAGCATTCGGCAACCGGACACTCGAGTTATCGGACCCGGGACGGGATTTCCTTTGACATTGGCCCGGCCCGGGTGGGAAACTCTGGTTTGCACGCCACCCGACGCAACCGACGAGCATCCCAGGATCCCACCGAGCGGAGAGGCACCCCATGAGCGAAGCGATGAAAGACAAGAAAGTGCTATTGGTCGACGACGATCAGGACATCCTGACGAGCATGCAGGCGGCGTTCGAGCCGACCGGCGCCCAAATCGACATGGCATCGAATGGAAATAAGGCGGTCGAGCTGGCGGAAAAGAATCAGCCGGACCTGATCGTGCTGGACATGATGCTCCCCGGGCGGAGCGGCTTCCTGGTCTTGGAGAAGTTGAAGGCGAGGAAGCCGAAAAACGCCAAGCCCCACGTGATCATGATCACGGGCAACCAGGGCGCGCGGCACAAGATGTACGCGGAGAGCCTCGGCGTGAGCGAATACTTCCACAAGCCCGTCAAGATGGACAAGCTGATCGCAACCGCGGAGCGGCTGCTCGCCACACCTGCTTAATATCCGGCTGCCCGAGTCGTCCCGCACGCTTGACCCCACCTCCTGATTCTAATACTCTTTGCCGACTTTCCTGAGCCGCGCGTGCGGTTTGGGCAAAGCTTTGACCGGCCCGCCGGCTGCCACAGGTGGCTAGGGGCTTGGTGACACAGGAGTTGCCCCATGTCGATGCCCGTCGAGCAGAAGACCAAGATCGTTTCCGAGCACCGCACCCACGACAAAGACACCGGTTCGCCCGAAGTCCAGATCGCAATCTTGACCACCCGGATCAACGAGTTGACCGATCACCTTCGGACACACAAGAAGGATCACTCGTCGCGTCGCGGCCTGCTGAAGATGGTCAGCCGGCGTAACAGCCTGCTGAAATATCTGACCCGCGCGGACCGAACACGCTATACGGCCATTATTCAAAAGCTCGGCCTGCGTAAGTAAAACAAAGCACTCCACAGGGCTCGGTTACCGTGCCCTGCTGCTTTTCCGGTCGTCCGCGCCACCGCAACGACGCCCGCGCAACTCCGCCTTTTACGATTTACCCGCCACCCCGCTTGCTTTGGTCCAAGGCCCTTGGCCACAGGCAATGCGGAAAGACGGCGGCTTGCCACAGATGCACAAACCCCGGCACTGGCAGAGAGGATAGACGATCGAGAATGGAGGATGGCGGCCGACGCGATCTTCTAGCCTCCATCCTCAGCCCTCTCCCGCGTAGTACCCGGCTTTGTCCATCTGTGGCCCACTAATTCCAGTCAGGGCCGCAAAGGATTCTCTCTTTATGCAACAGACCAAGGTTGAACGAGACATAGGCGGGCGCAAGCTCACGCTCGGCACCGGCACGCTCGCGAAGCTTGCCGACGGGGCCGTCAGCGTCCAATACGGCGATTCGGTCGTCTTCGCCGCAGTGGTGCGAGCCGATCCGCGACCGGGCATCGATTTTTTCCCGCTTCAGGTGGATTACCGCGAGCGTCGCGCCGCCGCCGGCAAGTTCCCCGGCGGGTTCATGAAGCGCGAGGGACGCCCCACCACCAAGGAAATCCTCACCGCCCGCCTCATCGACCGGCCCTTGCGTCCCCTGTTCCCCAAGGGGTTCATGGACGAAGTGCAGGTCCATCTCAACGTGCTCGCGTTTGACGGGCAGAACGATCCGGACATCTTCGCCGGCATTGCCGCCTCGGCGGCGATCGCCATCAGCGATATTCCCTTCATCACGCCGATCGCCCACGTGCGCGTCGGCCGCATCAAGGGCGAATTGATCCTCAATCCCACCGTCGAGCAGCTCGAGTACAGCGACTTTGACCTGGTCGTCGCCGGCACCAAGCACTTCGTCAACATGATCGAAGTCGGCGCCCGCGAGATCGATGAGGATGAAACCGCCGACGCGATCGAGTTCGGCCACAAGGCGATCGTCGAGATCGTCGGCATGATCGAGGAGCTTCAGAAGAAGGTCGGCCGCGAAAAGACCGGCGATATCAAGAAGCCCGACGCCGCTTTCATCGATTCCATCCGCGCCAAGGTCACCGACAAAATTCGCGAGGTGAAGGGCAAGGCCGCCAAGCAAGACCGCGGCAACGCCGTCAAGCAGATCCTCAAAGATCTGATCGCAGACATGGCCCCGCCGGTCACCGACCCCAACGCCCCCTACCTCTCCATCGTCGCCCAAAAGGACATGGAAAAGCAGATCAAGAGCGTGTTTGGGGATGTCGAGGAGCATGTCACCCGCCAGGCGATCCTCGCCGGCGTCCGCCCGGACGGCCGCAACTTCCACCAGATCCGTCCGATCACCTGCCAGGTCGGCGTCCTCCCGCGCGTGCATGGCTCATCGGTCTTCAGCCGCGGCGAGACGCAGGCGATGTGTACCGTCACCCTCGGCACCAGCTCCGACGAGCAGATGGTCGACGGCCTCACCGATGAGTACAGCCAGAAGTTCATGCTGCACTACAACTTCCCCAGCTATAGCGTGGGTGAAGTCCGCCCCATCCGCGGGCCCGGCCGCCGCGAGATCGGCCACGGCGCGCTCGCCGAGCGCAGCCTGATCCCTGTCCTCCCCACCGTCGACAAGTTCCCGTACACCGTCCGCATCATCAGCGACATTCTTGAATCCAACGGCAGCTCGTCGATGGCCTCGAGCTGCGGTGGCTGTCTGGCATTGATGGACGCCGGCGTTCCCATCACCAAGCCGGTCGCCGGCATTTCCGTCGGCCTCGTACAAGAGGGCGACAAGTACGAGCTCCTCACCGACATCATCGGGGAGGAAGATCACTTCGGCGACATGGACTTCAAGGTGTGCGGCACCCGCGACGGCATCACCGCCATCCAGCTCGACATTAAAACCGAAGGCATCACCCACAAGAACATTCGCGACGCGCTGCACCGCGCGAAGGAAGCTCGGCTGGCGATCCTCGACAAGATGTTTCAGGCGATCCCCGAGCCGCGCAAGGAAATCAGCCAGTACGCACCGCGCCTGCTCACGATCAAGATCGACCCGGAAAAGATCGGTAAAATCATTGGGCCGGGCGGCAAGAACATCAAGCGCATCCAGGAAGAGACCGGCGCCCGCATCGACATCGAGGACGACGGCACCGTCTACATCTCATCCGTGGACGGCGGATCGGCGGAGAAGTGCCGCGACATTATCGAAGCGATGACCGCCGAGGTGAAGGTCGGCAAAATCTACAACGGCCGCGTGGTGAGCATCAAGGAATTCGGCGCGTTCGTCGAGATCGCTCCAGAAACCGATGGCCTTTGCCACGTCAGCGAGCTGTCCGACCGATACGTCGACCAGGTGACGGACTTCGTCAACATGGGCGATGAGATCAAGGTGAAAGTGCTGCTGATCGACGACCAGGGCCGCATCAAGCTAAGCCGCAAGGCCGCGATGAAGGAGCTGGGCGAGGTCGACCCCGAGCCGGTGCATGCTGCCGGCGGTGAGCGCGGCAACGAGCCGCGCGGCGACGACCGAGGCCCGCGCCGCGATAGCGGTGGCGGCGGTGGACGCGGCGGCGATCGCGGCGGCCGCGGTGGCGACCGTGGCGGTCGCGGCGGCGGCGGCGGTGGGCGCGGCGGCGATCGTCCGCCCCCGCGCCGGGACGCCTAATGGCGATTCTGCCCATATTGAAGCAACAAGGCGAAGGGCGGCTCCGATTGGGCCGCCCTTCATTCGTTCATTCGTTCGATTGGATTGGCTCAGATCGTCTCCCGCGGCCCAACCGTTGGCTCCGGCGCTGCGCCGGTGATGGGCGACATCGCCTGTTCGAGCGCCGCCTCCCACCCCAATGCGACATCGAAGAACTGCTCCCTTAGGCGCAGACACGCCCCCCGCTTCTGTTCGTAATACTCCGCATCCGTCGCCAGGCGCTTGATCGCCTCTGCGTACGCGGCGACGTCATCCGGCGGAACGCACGCAACGGCATCGGCGACGTATTCAATGGCCGGACAGACGCGCGAGGTGATTACCGGCCGGCACGCCAGCACGCCCTCGGCGACAACCTGATTGAATCCTTCGACGAACGACGTTGTCGTCGGGACGATCACGGCGCGCGCCGCAACGTACATCTCGCGCATCTCGGCGCGCGACAGGCGCCCATGGCAGCGGAATCTGTCGGCAAGCCCCGCGGCCGCCACCTGGCGGCGCAGGTCGTCCAGCGAGCCGCCGCTGCCGCAGACATCAAACTCAACCTGACCGAGGCCCTCGGCCTTGAGACGGCGGGCCATCTCCAGCAGGTGAAAGACACCCTTGTCGCTTTCGATCCGCCCGGCGAAGAGCACGCGGAAGGGCCCATCCATCGACGGGGGCGGCACATCCTGAAAGTCTTGCCGCCGATACGTGGGCAGGAACTGCAGGACAGGTGGCAACCGGCCGCCGGTTGCGGTGTCGATCTGGCGGGTGATTTCCGGGGACGCGCTGAGCAGCGCGGGAAAGGTCCTGATCGCACGGCCGTTCAGCCAAAGGATGAACCGGCGCAGCCCGCGCGGCGGGCGCGCTTCGGGCCACAGCGTGCAGTGAACCGTCGGCACGATGGCCGTTCCCACCACCGCTAGCGGGAGCAGCGCGAACCAATAGGTAGTACCGGCATCGACAACCGCGGCGTCCGCCCGATAACGCAGGGCCGCGACAACCAGCCTTAGCCCGGCGAGGATTTGACCCAGGTGATAGAGCAAGCCACGGGCGCTGCCGAGCGGGGTCGGTTGGTTAATGAATTGAAAGCGTTCGCCTTCAGCGCGGCCGTTGTCACCGCCGGCAGTGGCCGCGGCGCGCCACGACTTCCAAAGATCGGAGCCGGCCCGTCCAACGATCAGCGCGTGGTGCCCGTGCCGGCGGCAGTAATCGAAGAACTGGCCCGAGTAGGTCACCGACACCTCGGATGGGTCGTCGTGCCCACGCTTCCAATGGGTGTAGGTCCCCAGGACGTTGCCCGGACCGGCGGCGTAGATGATCCGCAAGCTCATTCACCACCCCTCGCGGGAGGCACGGGATACGGGTGCGTCGGCGGCAAGACCGAATCTTCCAGCAGGATGTGCTCCGGGCGCGCACGAACGCGGCCGGCCCAGAAGGCGGCATGCCCTGGCGCCGCGAAACCACCCCGGCCAGCGTCGCAACATAAGAATCGCCGCTTAAAATTGCAAGAAGCACGCGGACGACTCGCGCTGATCCTGCCTCCATCGGCTTAGCTGTTGCCTCGGCGCTCTTCCCGATCGATTATAGTACAGCGACGGATATCTCGGGTCGATAGTCGAACCGGGATCCTCAGTTCCTGCGTACCGTCGCCCGCATTGGCTTGCGACGACGGCTCCGTTATGGTCGAAACCCCGAACACCCTTGCGCAACCCCCGCTTTGCGTCGACCTCGATGGCACATTGATCGCCAGCGATATGCTGTGGGAAACGATGGTTCGCGCGATGCGCGAGCGGCCAACCAACCTGCTGCGATGCGGCGCCTGGCTGTGCCGGGGGCGGGCGTTCCTCAAGGCCAGGCTCGCCGAGCAGGCGAAAATCGACCCGGCGACACTGCCCTACCGGGCGGACGTGCTGGAGTTTCTGCGTGATCGCAAGGCTGCTGGTCAGCCTCTGGTGTTGGCGACGGCGAGTGACCGAAAGATCGCGCAATCGATCGCCGATCACCTGGGCCTGTTTGATGACGTGATCGCCAGCGACGGCGCGCTCAACTGCAAGGGCGGCGCGAAGCTCGAGGCGATCCGCAGCCGCTATCCCGATGGGTTCGATTACATGGGCGACTCGGCGGCTGACTTGCCGCTGTGGCGCAACGTCCGCCATGCGTATCTCGTGGCGCCCTCCGCATCCGTCCGCCGCCGCGCCGATCGAATCTGCACGCCCGCGCGCGTCTTTGAATCCCCTGGGAGTCTTCTGCCGGCACTGCTCAAGCTGCTGCGTCCGCACCAGTGGGTCAAAAACGTACTGGTCTTCCTCCCCTTGCTGCTGGCTCACCAGTTGAAGGACCTGCACCGGTGGGTCGCGGTGCTACTGGCATTCCTGGCCTTCAGCCTCTGCGCTTCATCGGTCTACGTCATCAACGATCTTCTCGACGTCGAGGCCGACCGCCTGCACCGCAGCAAGCGGAGGCGCGCATTCGCCTCCGGGCGCGTGCCGC
The DNA here is from genome assembly GCA_038221115.1 of Tepidisphaerales bacterium. Lineage (GTDB taxonomy): Bacteria > Planctomycetota > Phycisphaerae > Tepidisphaerales > Tepidisphaeraceae > JANXVV01. The sequence continues at coordinate 3,330 of JBBRIN010000072.1, read as the reverse complement.
TGGCGTACGGTCCACCGCTCATTGTCGCGCTGCTGGGCGCCACCGCCGGCCTTTGCGCGTTTACGCCGCAGCGGTTTGGCTTGGCGCTGGCTGTCTACTTCTTCCTATCGCTGGGCTACTCGCTGTTTTGGAAAGCTCGGCTGCTCGTGGACGTCATGATTCTGGCCATCCTCTACACCATGCGCATCCTCGGCGGCGGCGCGGCAGCGAACGTCCTGGTGTCGCCGTGGCTGCTGGCATTCTCAATCTTTCTGTTCCTGTCGCTGGCATTTGCCAAACGGTACACGGAGCTGACTGCCCTCGAACTTGCCGCGGAAAAAAAAATCAAGGGGCGCGGGTACGTCGTGGAGGACCTTCGCATCATCGAAGGAATCGGCCCGGCAAGCGGGTACATAGCTGTAATGGTGCTGGCGCTATACATCAATGGCGACTCGGTCAGCCGGTTCTATCCCACGCCCATCCTGCTGTGGATGCTCTGCCCGCTGCTGCTCTATTGGATCACCCGGATCTGGTTCATGGCCAGCCGCCGTTACCTTGAGGACGACCCGATCGTCTTCGCGCTGAAGGATAAGAACAGTTGGTACGTGGTGATCGTGGGCGCGCTGCTGATCATTTTGGCATCGCGACACTGGAATCTCTGAGCTGCAGCCCCTCCGCGGGCGTCGAAGATTGGACAAAGCTTGATGGCGCGCTCCGTAACGCAGGACATTAGCGGCTGGGGGAACTTCACGGTCGAATCGTGTCAGCTGTTCCGCCCCGAGAAGCTCGGAGACGTGCGGCACATCCTCGCCGATGGCGGTCAGCCGACGTACGTCGCGCGCGGCTTGGGCCGCAGCTACGGCGATTCCGCGACCAATGCCGGAGCGGGCGTCATCCTCGGCGAACGGCTCGACCGACTGCTGGCCTTTGACCCGTTGACTGGCGAGCTGGAATGCGAGGCCGGCGTGAGCCTCGCAGAAATCATCAATGGCTTCCTGCCGCGCGGGTTCTTCCTGCCGGTGACGCCGGGCACCAAGTTCGTCACCGTCGGCGGCGCCATCGCCGCGGATGTCCACGGCAAAAACCACCACGTCGAAGGGACGTTGTCGAAATTCGTGCGCGGGCTCACCCTGCTGGACGGCACCGGGCGGATCATCCGCTGCTCTCATGACGAAGATCCCGACGCCTTCTGGGCCACCGTCGGTGGAATGGGCCTCACCGGGGTGATCCTCACCGCGCGCATCCAACTGCTGCGCGTCAGTTCCGCGTACGTCGGCGTCGATTACCGCCGCGCCGCCAACCTCGATCACGCATTGGAATTGTTCGGCGATGAGGACCAAGCCGTCCGCTACTCGGTCGCGTGGATTGACTGCCTGGCAAAGGGCGCATCGCTGGGGCGATCGGTCCTGATGCGCGGCGACCACCTGCCCGCCGCGGACCTGCCCGACCACCTGAAAGCCAACCCGCTCACGTTAGCCAGGCGCCCACGCACCAAATCCATTCCCTTCAACTTCCCGGGCTGGGCGCTCAATCGGCTTGCGGTGCGAACGTTCAACAAGCTCTTTTACGCCAAACACAAGGACGAGCGCAAAGTCGTTGATTACGACGCGTTCTTCTACCCACTCGACGGCATCCTTCACTGGAACCGGATGTACGGGAAGCGCGGGTTCGTCCAGTATCAAGCCCTGTTCCCCACCGACCGCTCGCGCCAGGGGCTTCGTGAACTGCTGGAGTTGCTCTCCAGCTCCGGCATCGGGTCATTCCTGGCCGTGCTCAAAAGCACCGGCGCGGCGGGGAAAGGCTTTCTATCCTATCCCTTCGAGGGTCACACGCTCGCGCTCGACCTGCCCAACAGGGGCGCGCGGCTCAGCGAATTGCTCGCCCAGCTCGACGCGGCCGTGCTCAAACATGGCGGGCGGCTCTACCTCGCCAAGGACTCCTGCATGAGCGCCGAAACGTTCGCGGCAACCTACCCGTTACTGGGACGGTTCAAAGAGGTCAAGAATCGCCTGGACCCGAACCATCGCTTCGCATCGACGCAGGCGCGGCGGCTGGGCATCGTGGAGGTCGCGTGAGCACGACGATGGAAACACGATCGACCGATGAGAGGGCTGCGACTGTGCTCGCTGGAGCAGTTGCCAGCAGCACGCCGGTCAGTCCCGCACCCGTGCTGATCCTCGGCGCCACCTCGGCGATCGCCCGCGCATTGGCGCATGAGATGGCCCACCAGGGTCACCGCCTGGTCCTCGCCGCGCGCGACGAGGCGGAGCTCAACGCCGTCAGCGCCGACGTCCGCCTCCGCTTCAACATCGACGTCGCCGCCCTGCGCTTCGACGCGACGGACTTCAGTTCACATCCCAGTTTCTTCGCCGATGCGCTCCAGGCGTTTCCAGAAGGGCTCGGCGGGGTCATCCTCTGCCACGGATTGCTCGGCGACGCGATGCAGGCCCGCTCCAACCGCGACTTGTGCCGCCAGATCATCGACGTCAACTTCACGTCCGCCGTCTCCGTGCTCGAACTGGCCGCCGCCCACTTCGAGGCCCACGGCGCCGCTGGCCGCGCCTTCATCTGCGCCATCTCTTCCGTCGCCGGCGACCGCGGGCGACAAAGCAATTACATCTACGGCTCCAGCAAGGGCGCACTGACGATCTACCTCCAGGGCCTGCGCAATCGCCTCTTCCCCGCCGGCGTCGCGGTGATCACCATCAAGCCCGGATTTGTGGATACGGCGATGACGTGGGGATTGCTCAAGCCGAACTCGCCGATCGTCGCCTCGCCGCAGCGCGTGGCGCGCGACATCGCCCGAGCGATTCGTCGCCGCAGCAACGTGGTCTACACGCCCTTCTTCTGGCGCGCGATCATGCGCATCATCAAATCGATCCCCGAACCAATTTTCAAACGACTGAAGCTTTGAAATCAGCGGCTGACGTGCCGGTCACGTCATTTGGCTGTACGGGAGCCCTCGGGCTTGTACGTGTAGATCTTCACGTCGGTCTCCCAGAACAGCGGCTTGCGGGTCCTGACCTCGGTGAGGAGCTGACACCGATCGTGGATCTGACGGTGCAGCTTCACGTAGTCGGCAACGGCGCTGTTCAGAAAGAAGGCTTCATCGGAGATGACGAAGACGCCAAACCCGCGCCCCAGCCAGTAATCGAGCTCAAACTCCTCGTGCTGCAGCGGCCACGCGTAAGGCTTGACGACCTTCAGGTCCTTATCGTCATACGCCTCGACGCCGCCCATCGTGAAGGGGATGGATTGGACGTAATAACTGACACCGGGCACCGGGGCGGCGAGCCGCTCTGATGCGGAGGGAGGAAGCGCAATCTTGTATTTCTCCGCCAAACGCTGGCT
>JBBRIN010000071.1:0-9888 GCA_038221115.1 Tepidisphaerales bacterium | reverse complement strand
CCCGAAGCTTATCCAGAGCCGATTGCACCTTGGGCGCCGTCTTGGCCGCGCCCGCCTCCAGCCAGCGCAGGATCGTGTTGTAATAAACGCTGTCCGGCTCGATCTTCTTGCCGCCCGTGTGCGGCACCGCGCCGGTCGCCTTGCTCAGCACCAGGCTTTCCTTCGGCAGCGCCAGATTCACCCGGCGCGTCGGCTGCTCGCGCGTCAGCCGGTTGTAATCGCCATCCGGATCGAACCCGAACAGCGACAGTCGAAACCCATCCTTGCCCCGCGCCGCCCCGTGGCACCCGCCAACATTACAACCCGCCCGCATGAAGATCGGCATCACGTCCAGCTTGAAGCTGACCGCCGGATCGACCTTCGCGTCCTTCACTTCAACGTCCACCGTCTGCGTCCCATTCGGCGTCTTCACGATCACCCGCGTGATGCCGTCCGCCAGCGGTTTCACGATGTTTCCTTCAACCCTGGCGATCGTCGGATCGGCAACCGTGAACTCCGCCTTGCCGGTCAGATCGCGCGTGATCCCATCCGGCTGCGTGAATTTCGCAATAATCCCCTGGTGCGCGCGCGATCCCGTGAGATGAATATCCGCCGGGTAAACCTCCAGCGGCTTTGGCGCAATCGCCGCCACTACCGCCGGCCGGGTTGTCGCGCCCGCGATGTTCAACGCACCCGCGAACGGCGCCGCAACGGTCATGCACAGCATGGCTGCGAACACGGTACCGAACGGCTTTTGTCTCGTGCTCATACTGTTACTACCCGCATTCAAGCCCGTCATTCGCGAAAAACATTCCAACCCGTCATCCCAAGAAGCTGTGTGAGATCACGGGTCGGCCGTGACATGGGCTACCAGCCCATGTTTTCAATTCTGAATCATCACTTCTGCGCCGCCGCCTGCTCCTCCCGAAGCTTATCCAGAGCCGATTGCACCTTGGGCGCCGTCTTGGCCGCGCCCGCCTGTGCCGGCTTCGTCGTAGCCGCGGCAACCTTCTTCGCCGGGTCCACGCGCAGCACGCCGCCCTTCGCGGTGCTGCCGATCACGTCTTCACCATCCTTCTGAAGCGTGCTCTGAACGAACAGCGACGTGTGCTGCCCGACCGGAGTCTTGGCGGTTGTCGTCACGTCGAACACCACCTTCGTGTCCTCCGCCGTGATCTCCTGCGCCTCGGCCTTGGCATTCGGCGGGAGCCCCACCAGCTGCACCTTCGCCGTCCCGTCGAATTTCACTATCTGCTTCAGCTCGCACACCACCTGCGTCTCGCCCCCCTGCGCAGCGGACGCCATCTGGATCTTCCCGGTCATGTATGGTTCTGCGACGTGCAGGTCCACCAGGTTCGTCGCAATCCATAATGGCCCGTCCACATTCCCCGTTGCGATCAGCGCCACCTTCCATGTCTTGATCGCCGCGCCTTCACTCGCGCTGAGCGGAAAGTCGATTTCCGTCTTATCCGCCGGCATCTCCACCGGTTGGGCGGACACGCCCGGCGGGTCGAAGAGCATGCGAAACGTGATCGGACCCTTGAAATCGCCGCTTCGAACCGCCTTCACCTTCATGCGGATCTGCCCGTTCTGCACCAGCGGCGCCTTGGGCTCGATCAGTTGAACCGTGAACGGCGCCTCCTCGGTCACCGCCACCGCCAGCTTGTGTACGGTGGTATGCGAGTACGCCGTGTTGTTCGGGTTTGAAATCACCAGCTCGACCTGCTGATTGACGGTCGAAGCAATCGGCTCCGCGTCCTTCGCGTCGGCTGGTTTATCCTTATCCGCCTCCGGCTTCGCCTCAGCCTTCGCCGCCGCGCGCTGCACGCCAAAGTCGCACAACTTGCCCGATACCGGCGCATCCGTCTTCGCTTCGAACAACGCGATCGTCGTGTCCGCGTTAAACGGAACCGTCGTCATCGTGATGCCGTCCGGCAACTGCGGCGCCGTGATCTCCAGCTCGCCGCCCACGCTCGGGTGCGCGGCGCGCATCAGCGTCGCGTACCGGTTCCCGCGCGGCACCGGAATCGTCTGCCGCTCCTGCGTCGGGCCGTTCACCTGCGTCGCGTTCGGGATCGACAGCGTCACCGTCGGCTTCGACAGGGTCACCTCGATCCGGTAAACGTACTCCGGCCCCCCGGCCTTCAACTGGTCGCGGATCGCCACCGTGTAATCGCCGTCCTCCGGCGGAGTAAACCGAATCGCGCTGTCGGGGTGCCCAGCATCGTCGTTGTTCGCCAGATACTGCCCCTTGGGCCCATAGATCGTAATGACCGAGTCCAGCGGCGACCCGAGCGACCGCGCATGCACGGTCACCTCAAGCGGCTGCCCCTTGTGCGCCTTGAACTTGAAATAGTCGTTTTCGTCCGGCGCCGAAATAATGCCGTTGAACGCCACCGGCAGCTCCACCTTCGCCTCCAGCGCCTTGGCAATCTCATGATTGGCCGCATCCCCCTCCGTCATGTCCGGAAACTGGCTCACGCGGAAGAGATTCGGGCTCGGCGATGTCACCCCGTGCTGCACCGCAAACACCGGCATCTGCTCAATCGTCTCCTTCGGCAGCTTCAGCTCCTTGCCAATCGGCCCCAGCGGGTCGCCGATGAACTGCACCTTCACCGTCTCGCCCGCCTGCCCGCCCAGCGGGTATAGCACATGCGGCCGCGGGAAGTTGCCGACGTGCAGGCGATAGTGCGACTTGTCGCCGCCGCCAAACGCGCTGTCGCGCACCTCGATGATGAACGGACCATCCTTGGGCGCACGCATGCAGATGAACGGATCCTGCTTGAGCAGCGGCGTGTCGTCGCACGCGGCCAGCTCGACGCGCTTCAGGTCGCTGATCGCCAGGTACGGATCGAACAGCACCATCCCCAGCCGAATGCCTTCGACCTCGGCGCTGATGCGCTGCCCCTTCTTCGCGTCGATCTTGTAGTAGTGAATCTGCTCGTTCCCCAGCAAGCCCTCCACCGTCACGTTCATCGGCACCGCTTGCGCCGTCTCAAACGATGTGTTGGCCGCCTGATTGTTCCCACCCTTGCCGCTGTTCAACGTCGGCTGCGTCTGCGGAAACGGCCCCACCCAGAACGTGCGCAGCTCTGAAATGCCCGATGCGCACCGAAGCCGCATCCGGTGCTCGCCGATCGGCGCCTGCTTGTCGATCTTCAGGTGAACCTTTACCTGGTCCGGCTTCTCCGCTTCCAACTTGGTGACGGTCAGCCCGTTGTCGTACAGGATCACTTCCTGCGCGTCCTTCAGGCGCTGGCCGTCAAACGAAACGTCCACCTCAGTCCCCTGCTGCCCGCCGCGCGGCAGGATCCGCAGCAACTGCGGCGACGCCCCCCGCGCAGATGTAGCGATAAAACCCAGCGCGGCGGCGGCGACGATCAGGCGGTTTACGCTCTTCATATGGCTACCCCGGAAAACAAGGCCGGGTATCGAATTCCAGGTCAGGGGAATCGGGCAGGCACGTCCCGATACCCGATACCCGAAACTCAATACCCGGCTCACTTCTGCGACTGAATGATCAACCGATCAGGCAATCAACTCTTCAACCACCTTGCCGTTGCGCACAATATCAATCGGCCGGTTGCCCGGGCTCATCAGCTTCTTCTCCCCGTTGATGCCCAGTTGGTGGTACAGCGTCATCGCCAGATCTTCCACGCCCAGCGGCCTGTCCGCCGGCTCCGAGCAGATCGCATCCGATGCGCCGTAAATCTGACCCTTGGTAATCCCGCCGCCAGCCAGAGCGATCGAGAACACCTTCGGATAATGGTCGCGCCCCTCGTCCTTGTTGATCTTCGGCGACCGCCCGAACTCGCTCGACACCATCACCAGCGTGCTGTCCAGCATGCCGCGCTTTTCAAGGTCGGTGATCAACGCTGCAAACGCCTTATCAAAAGCGGGCAGCTGTTTGTTCATGTTGTCCTGGATCTTCACATGGTGGTCCCAGCCACCATAGGTCAGCGACACAAACCGCACCCCCGCCTCGACGAGCCGCCGGGCCATCAGCATTCGCATGCCCGCCGTGTTCTTGCCGTACGCATCCTTCGTCTCGTTGCTCTCGGCGTTGAGGTTGAACGCCTCTCGCGCCTCCTTCGAGCTGATCATCGCGTATGCGTGCTGGTAGAAGCTGTCCATCGCGTCCAGCGAGTCCGACTTCTCCAGCTTGCGGAAGTGATCGTCCACCGTAGACAACATCCCCTTGCGCTGCTCGAAGCGCTCCATCGACACCCCGCCCGGCAGCGTCAGATCGCGAACCGTAAAGCCCTTTTCATTCGCCGGATCAGACCCCAGGCTGAACGGCCCATACGCGCTCGACAGATACCCGCTCCCTGCATACGGATTCGGCAGATTCGGCACCGTGACGTACGGCGGCAAATTGTTCCGAACGCCCAGCTCGTGCGAAACGATCGACCCGAAGCTCGGGAACTGCAGCGCCGGGCTCGGCCGATACCCCGTAAACATGTTGTGCGTGCCGCGCTCGTGCGCCGCCTCGCCGTGCGTCATCGACCGCACGACCGTGATCTTGTCCGCGATCGCCGCCGTGTTCTTCAGATTTTCCGAGAAAACTTCCCCTTCGATCTTGGTCTTCACCGTCCCCAGCGGCCCGCGATATTCCAGAGGGCTGAACGGCTTGGGATCCCATGACTCCTGCGCCGCCATCCCACCCGGCAGGTAAATGTGGATGACGCTTTGTGCCGCCGCCTTGATCGGCGCCGCTGGATTGGCCGCCCGGACCGAGCTCTGTAGCTTCAGGAAATCACCGAGGCTCAAGCCCAGCCCGCCAATCATCCCCACGTACAGGAAATCGCGCCGGCTCGGACGCCGAAAGTACGCCGGGTCGCTCGTCCAACTGCCGTCGATCTGCCTTCCACCGAACTGCTTCTTGTCCATAACAAATCCCGCTAGAGAACCCGGACCGGACACATGACGGCGTTCCGAGAGAGACACGCCAGACGCCTACAGAAATGAAATCGGCCGCGTCCGCGATCTGCCATCACGTCCGTTGAAACATACCCGTGGGCCCCCACCCCCGTTGCGATGTTTCGCATCAAATGTATGGGAGGCAAACCAACCCCCGAACGCCTCTTTTACAGCCGAAAACCGCGAATAACGAGAACTTGCGTCCGAAAATATCGGCCGCGCGGCGTACAAAAACGTCGCTTCGGATCAAGAGAAGGAATACTAGGCGCGCTCGACCAACTCGTCCCGGTGAAACCGCGGCGACTCCGTCTCATCAGCGCCAGCCCTGGCTTTCGCCTCCATCTCCCAAGCAACGCTCAAAAACGGCCCCATCGCCTCAAAGACGACGGCGTTGCCCGTCGCGTTGCGGTGCCGGGCCGCTTCCTGTTCCGCCCAGATACAGGCGGTTTCAAGGTGGGAAAACTCAAGCTTGATCACGCGTCCGCAAAAGCAACTGTCCGGCTGCATCCGGCGGTGTTCGTCACGTGCGGCCAATTCGACGCAAGCCAGGAACATCAGAGCCTCCTTGCTCGCCCCCACCGACAAGGCCCGCGCCGGCGTGCGATCGCATGACCGCTTATTCACCGGGGACCCGGATCGGCGTCCGGCTTCAAGCACACGGCTGATCCATCGTGTACGCATGCAGAATATCAATGGTTCTCCTGAACTCAACCCAAATAACGCCCAACTTTCAGCGATCTTGCGCCCATTGCCGGATTCCCGCGACGGATCAGCCGGACCCAACCCATTCCTGTTAGATCCCTTCACTCCTCGCTTGCGTCTTCGCGGATCATTTCGCACCAATATCCAACGCACGGTCACACGCACCCCAGTTGTACGCGCCCACGACTTACGCTCCAATGCTCTCCGGCAAACCCTTCAGCGGAGAATCTCACATGATCAACGTCGGCGTCATCGGTCTGGGAATGATGGGCCTCACGCACCTCGACGTCTACGCCGGCTCGTCCGGCCTGGCCAAAGTCGTCGCCATCGCCGACGCCGACGCCAATCGCCGCTCCGGCAAGACCAAAGCCGTCGGCAACGTCCAAGGCCAGGCCCAGGGCCGCTTCGACCTCGCCCAAGTCAGAGGCTACGCCGACGGCATGGAGCTGATCCACGATCCCCAGGTCCAGTTAGTCGACATCTGCCTGCCGACGCCTTTGCACAAGCCCTTCACCATCGCCGCCCTCGAGGCCGGCAAGCACGTCCTAGTGGAAAAACCGCTCGCCCGCACCTCCGCCGACGCCTTCGCCATCGCCGACGCCGCCGATCGCGCCTTCGATAAATCCGGCGCCATCGCCATGCCCGCCATGTGCATCCGCTTCTGGCCCGGCTGGACCTGGCTCAAGCAAGCCATCGATCAGAACACCTACGGCCGCGTCCTCTCCGCCCGGTTCACCCGCCTCGCCAGCCACCCCGGCGGCGCCTTTTACGCCGACCACAACGCCTCGGGCGCGGCCGCCCTCGACCTGCACATCCACGATGTCGACTTCGTCCGCTACTGCTTCGGCAAACCCCGCGCCGTCCGATCCGCCGGCTACTCCAAACCCACCGCCGGCATCGACCACCTCCTCACGCACTACCTCTACGACAATATCCCCCTCGTCACCGCCGAGGGTGGCTGGGCCATGTCCCCCGGCTTCCCTTTCGCGATGCGCTTCCTCGTCAACTTCGAACGCGCCACCGCCGCCTACGACCTCTCCGCCACCGACCCCCTCCTCCTCTACCAGGACGGCAAAGCCGAGCCCATCGCCATCGACAAGCGCCAAGGCTACGAGCTGGAGATTAACTATCTATTGGAATGCATCGCCCACAAAAAGCGCCCCGAAACCGTCACCCTCCGCGACGCCGCCGAATCCGTCCGCATCGTCGAAGCCGAAGTCGAAAGCGTGCGAACGGGGCGGGATGTTCAGGTGTGATCCTGCGGACCGATATTACTTTGGGCATCTCCGTCCCCTCCTCCGGTACTCCGGGGGAGGGCTAGGGTGGGGGCTCCCTCGGCTACGCTATTTCAATCTAGCCCTCAGTAGCCAAGTTAGTCGCTGACAAGACCGGGATTATTACAAGCAGCCGTCAACGCTCAGGACAAAAACGGCGCCTTTCCTCTGCACCGCGCCGTCCGCACACGGTGCGCCGCCGCTGTGAAATGCCTTCTCGAGGCAGGCGCCGATCCGACGCTGAAGAACAAACCCGGCTCCACGCCGTTTCACCTCGCCGTGCAGAACACCGGCCGCGGCGGCAGCGAAGCGGCGATCACTGCGGCGTCCCCAGCCCGGAATCCCGGTGCCAAGCGCCACGGTCGCCACCCGCCTTATTTTCCCGCACAAACGGGAGACCCAAGACCAACGCTGATCTCCAAGCTGATGGGGATTTGAATCGTTTCCGTTTGGGTGAACATCTCCGCCTCCACGGTCACGCTGTCCGCCTTTTCCCAAAGGGCGAAGTCCCGAGTCTCGACTATGGTCTTGTTGCTTCTGCGGAAGCTGCTTCCCATGGGCTGGCTCTTGATTTCCTTGCCGCTGGAAGAAAGAAAGCGCAACGATTTAATCGGGCGCAACGACGCATTGTTTTTGAGCCGCACCGTCATCGCCGAATCGTCGAACGGCGCTGTAGGGCTTTTGGCGACCTCCAGTTCCAGCGAGCCGAGCTTGAACTTCGTTCCCTCGAGCAGGGATACTTCGTTTTGCCGCACCTGTTTCAGATCGGCCCCGCACGATGCGGGGATGGTCCCCTTGACCACGAGCTTTGTTGCGCCCTCCGCTGGCGGAACGTAGGATTGGAGCGCAACCTTGGCACGATGACCGTCCGAGGAGATGCCGCCGCCCTGGAGTGGAGTTGCATTGCCGCGGCGACCCGGCGGCAGAAGATTGGTGCCCTTGTCGTCCGTGAATGCCGTTAGCGCCGCGCTCTTGAGGTCAAGGGCGAACACTTCTCTGTCCGGGATGCTGAGGACCATCGTCACCTCGGTTGCGCCTCCGTCCCTCAGGCCGAGTCCTTCGCTGAACTTGCGATCGAGTTCCTTACGCACGTCAAGCGCTACCACCGACACCGACCGCTCCGACAGCTTTGGCGGGTCCCCCAATGACACGCGCGGGACGAGCCAAAGGCCGGCCAACAGGGTTGCGCCAAGGGCGCGGATCATTGTTCGCGGCCGGATCATCCAATCGATCTCGTAGCGCATGTAAGCCTCCGTAGGAGAATGTCGACCACAGCGGAAAACGGCGTGCGGCATGCCCATGAGATGTGCCAGGAAATCCTAACTCCGGCGAGGACCTTCGCCAGGCATGGTGAGAAACAGAAAGGTTGTTCAGAAACAAACAAATCAATGCTCCGACTCCCCCGGCTCCTCCGGAATCCCAGGATCATCCAGAACCTGCACCGCCGTCGCCGGCCCGAGCTCCGTAAAATCCTGCAGCACCCACACCACCTTCTTCTCCGGCGTCACTTCAACCAACTGCGGCCCCGCGCCGTTCCCCCCGCGCGAGCAAATGATCGTGTTCCCGTTCGCCAGCCGCATGCAGGTTTGCGTGTCGATGAACCGGTACTGCTCCGCCTCCAGCGCGCCGAGCGCGCCGAGCAAATCCTGCGTTTTGCTCAGGCGGAGTGTTTGGTGGAATGAGCGTTGTTCCGCCGGGCGATTTTTTGCAGCACCCAGTCGCGCACGAGCTGTTGGGGTGAAATGCCTTTGGCCTGCGCCATCCGTTCGACCGCCTTGGCTTGGCGCACTTCCAGAGGCACGTCGATCGTGGTGCCGCGCCGCGCCGCGAAAACCGGATCGGCGACCTCTTCAAGTTGATCCTGAAAATCGCTCAAGTCATGGGTGTCCCAGAACTCGGCCAACTTCTGGATAGAGTCCGTCTTCGGCAGCTTGGGCTTTTTCATCGGTCTTTCCACTTTCGGTAGCGACGTTTTTCCTTGGCAGTCATCTGGCGCGCGGTCACCGGGAATCCGTTGCCGTCGTTGCCACGTCATTCCCCCACAGGATGCCCTTCGATTCCGCCACGGCCAACTTCGCAACCGTCCGCAGGAACGCCAGGCTCAGACGCTTGAAAGATGACCCGGGCGGAACTTCGTAACCCGCCGCGCCCCTCGATAACGCCCGCATCCCCGCGAACGACTGCTCGACGTGAGGCAGATCAAGGCGGCCGAGCGCTTCGACAAACCGGCGGGTTTCATCCGAGTAGAGCCAACCGTGAATTCCGTCGGAATTGCCGAATCGATACCCAACGACAAACCCGCGAAACTCCAATTTCCCGAGCAAGTCGCTAATCTCATCCTGAGAGTTGACGCCCATCGTTGCCAACTCATCGAAGTACCAAAGAGGGCTGACCGACCTACCCATGAACTGCCCTTCGCCCAAACTCTGGTCGACGACACATGCCTCGAATAGAGCGGTGAAATCTTCTGGTGCGCTGAGCTCAGCGGACCGATGCAGCGGGCAGACGTGCCGCGCCGGGCAGGTCGTGGATCGACATGCCCGGTTATCCCACGTCCTCGACCACTGATTGGCGTCGTGGTGTTCGAAAGCGAAGCTACTGTCAAAATAGCTGCAGATGTCGTGAAACGAAAAGCCTCGGGCTTCGACCTGGGAAACGTCGCGAAGACGGCGTGACTCCACGAGCCTCACAAGAACGTCGTTGAGCCATGGTTGTCGTGTTCCATCCATCACAAAATCGTTAAGGCCCGGCACGACGCAGCGCAGGAATGCCTTCTCATCAAAAATGTAGGCGGTGCCGTCCGATCCCATACCACACGTACTCCAGCTCTCTAGCAGACCAAACTTCAGGCGTCGCGTCGACTATCCGACGCCCCAGGGCCTTTCAGTTCTCAGTTAATTTGCGGTGTACGGCCTGCAGGGCCTTGACGGGGTTTGCGCAGAAGGTCCGGAGTTGAGCGGCCCGGTTTTTGACCTTGAGGGTTTGCAGCACGTTGAGCACGCTGTTCCTCAGG
>JBBRIN010000070.1:0-9980 GCA_038221115.1 Tepidisphaerales bacterium | reverse complement strand
AAGCACCAAGTCATACCGATACTCGTGCGCGATATTCCAATCGATCACCTCCTGCGCCTCAGGCGCGATATACCCCGTTGGATCTTCGTGCGGCCCCCCCTTTCCCGCCTTGCCCGCAAACCCGCCGCCGAACCGATAAATTCCCGGCGTCACGACGCCCAACCCCCACCCCGAATCATCCACGTGCGCTGCCCAACACTCCGTCCCAATCCATACCGCCCACGGATCGGCCGCGGAGAACGGATGCTCGATCTGCGTTAATTCGCCGCCGCTGAATGGGCGATCGCCGATGTACGTCATCAGCCGATGCCATGGCCCGTTGGTATACACCGCCGGCAGCTCCTGCAGCCGCGCCGGCCACTGTGTATGGTCCGGTCGGTCGTTCACCATTCGACACCGCGCATGCACGACGTTCCCCTCTAACTCCAACCAGCTCTCATAGGTGCATTCCCCCGGCACATCATCGAGCGGCCAATGCATCGGCACGCACTTCACGTGAATCCTCTTCCCGTCGTTCTGCTCCTCCACAAGCCTTGAGCCGTGTCCGAATGCGTCCCCCACCTGAATCGGGTTCCAACCGATGCCCCGCCATTCCGCCTTCGGTTGTTTTCGTCCGACGATGAACGGCACCGGCCCCGAGTAATACGACATCTGGATCTGCCTGCCGAAGTCCCACCCGTTCACCACGTTCAGGTCCGTGCCGCCTTTTGACAGATACGTAATCGCGCCGCCCAGATTCAGATCGACCCCGAGCTTCACGATGCCGTTGTCCAGATAGCTCATCCGCGGCTCATGGCGTCGCACGCGCTCCAGCCCATTCCCGTCGCCGAATGCCGAACTCGCCACCATCGCAAGCAGCACCAGAATCCATCTCATTGAAAGCTCCCTATGTCCGAAAACATTCAACCCAATGCCCCCATATGACGAAATTACACGTATCCGAACGTCTACGCCGCAGCCTCACTCCGTCCAGGAGTTCCCATGCCCATGCTCGCCAGACAAGACGTTGAAATGGTCAAGCCCGACGGGCGGCCCGTTACCCGCCTCATCGACGGCGTTGTTATCCGCCATGCCACCACCCAGATCGACGACCGCGGCACCCTCTGTGAGATCCTTCGCCCCGACTGGGGTTTCCACTCCGCCCCCTTCAGTTACGTCTACCAGTTCAGCATCCGCCCCGGCAAGGTAAAAGGCTGGCACCAGCACCATCAGCACGACGATCGCATCTTCCTCAGCCAGGGCACCGTCAAGGTCGTCCTCTACGACGCCCGCCCCAAATCGCCCACCTTCGGCCTGCTCAACGAATTCTGCCGCTCCGATCTGCATCGCTCCATCATGGTCATCCCCCAATTCGTCTGGCACGCGCATCACAACATCGGATCCAACGACGCCCTCTTCATCAGCATGCCCACGCGCCTCTACGACCACGCCAGCCCCGACGTCTACCGCCTCCCCCTCGATAACGACATCATCCCCTACAAGTTTGACGATCGGCTCGGCTGGTAACCCCGGTCCCCTCGCCCCCGCCTGCGATGAGCGAAGTCGAATCGTACTCGGGGGAGAGAGTTAGGGTGAGGGGGTTTTCGGTGCGAATGCCAACTCATGCCCCGCGTCACCGTCATCATCCCCACCTACCACTGGAGCACCGTCCTCCCCTTCTCCATCGCCAGCGTCCTCCGCCAGACCCTCGCCGACTTTGAGCTCCTCGTCATCGGCGACGGCTGCACCGACGATTCCGCAGAAGTCGTTGCCCGCTGCACCGACCCCCGCGTGCGCTGGATCAACCTCCCTCAAAACACCGGCCACCAATCCGCGCCCAACAACGAGGGCCTCCGCCAGGCCCGCGGCGATCTCATCGCCTACCTCGGCCACGATGATCTCTGGCTCCCTCACCATCTCGCCCTCGCCGTCCAAGCCATCAATGCCGGCGCCGACCTCACCTACGCCCTCACCGAAATGGTCCCCGCCCACACCGGCGAGCCCCCAACCGTCGAACCCGCCGAGTTGGAACACTACACACCTAATCTGTGGATTCCCCCAACCAGCGTCGTCCACCGCAAAAGCTTAACCTTCCAAGCCGGCGGCTGGCGCCGTTTTATCGACGTCCCTCAAGACCCCGAGGCAGACCTCTGGCAGCGCCTCCACGCCGCCGGCGCACGCTTCCGCTTTATCCGCCGCCTGACCGCCGTGAAATTCCCCGCCAGCTGGCGCAAGAACGCCTACCGCAACAAAAAGTGCGACGAACAAGCCGCCTGGTCCGCGCGCATCCACGCCGAGCCCGATTTCGAACCAACCGAGCTGGCCAAAATGCTCGTCCCCGCTTTCAGCGCAGCCCCCGCCCGTCCCTTCCGCCATGTCCTGAGCGACTTTGCCACCGACGTACTCGCGCGCGCCGCTCGACGCCTGCGCGCGGTCGGCCTGCTGCCCCAACCCGATCGCCGCGCCCTCTTCCATCAACGCCGCAAGTTTAAAGGCCTCGACGGTGAATCCGCTTAATCATGTTCCGTGCTTCCGCAACACCAGGTCCACCGCGCCGAACAGCCCGTGCTGCTCCCCGCCCGGCCCGGCCGCGAAATACAGCGTGTTCACCTTTCCCGCGTTCACGCCATTCCCAAACGCCAGCCCCCACAACCCGTCGATCTCCAGCGGTTTCCCCTGGCTGTCGCTCACGTACCCTTCAAACCGGCCCCGGTGATTGAACGCGCTGATCCGCCCATTCCCAAAGTTTCCTACCAGGATATCCCCCGCGAACTGACCGAAGCTCGCCGGCGCCTGCACCATTCCCCACGGCGAATCCAGTGCGCCTTTCGACGCAAAGTGTGACACCAACGTCCCGTCCGTGCCATAAATGTCCACAAACCCATGCCGCGGCCCCGCAACGTCGTCGTGCTTCGCCCCGTTCTGTAAGGCGTAGCTCACGTACAACTGCTTGTTGATCGCGGCGATGTTGAACGGCGCATACCCCGCCGGCAGCGTCGCATCGGTAAACGGCTTCACGCCGCTTACCGAGTTCAGCGCCACCGCCCTGAACTTGTCGTCGAACACGTCAATCCGGTTGTTGTGAAAATCAGCCGCGAAAATCAAACTTCGCCCGCTTCCAAAATCCTTCGCGATCGTCATCCCCTTGTAAACGGCGCCGCTCGCGCTGTTGTCGATCACCTTCAGCGCGTTCGACGTCGCCGCCCCATTGCTCGGCGGCCGCCACGCAGACAGGCTCCCGTCTTCCGACGAGAAGATATATGCCGCCGCCCCCGTTCCCCCGTTGTTCTTGATGAAGAACGTTCCCGTGTCGTTGAACGCGATCCCCGTCGGATTCGCTCCTCCACCATTACCCGTTGCCTTCGGAATGCTGATCGTCTGCGGCCCGCCGCCTCCGCCTCCGTAGATTCCCCCGCTTATCTTGATCGCCTCGCTCGTGCCGCTGCCGTTGTCGCTGATCCAGAACGGCGACTGGCCACCCGCCGCCAAGCCCCACGCGTTCACCAGATTCGCGTTCACCGTTGGCGCCTGCCCAACCTGATCCGACACCAGATTCGTCTGCACCGCATACGGTACCCGCGTATGGCTTGACGACATGAGCAGCCGCGTTTCCAGGGCTTCGATCATCTTCAATTTCTTCCGCATGGTTCGATCCGACATCGACGTGCCTCCTATGGGTTAGATGCAGAGCAGCGTAGAGCAAACCAAATGCCCGCCCCCACTAACCGCACTGCATCAGCCCGCTCTCATCCCCACCGCGCCCATGCACTTACTGCTACATGCTCGCGACCCCGAACAAAAAACCCCGCTGCAAGGTTTGCAGCGGGGTGCTGATGACCGGTTCAAAAAACCGCGCGACTTCATCCCAGATGCGAAAATGAGCCATTGATCGTCGGACCGCTGCTGAACGTCGAGAGTTGTGCGCTTGCCGAGAGCCTCAGATGCCGCATATGCAGCGCGTGCGCGTGGTGCTTGTGATGATGATGGTGCCGTCCGCCCGCGTGCCCCGCCGCCGCTTTAACTCCACCCGCGGCGAACAGGATCACTCCGCCCTGGTTGTCTACCGCACCCGGCCCGCCACCCGCCGTCAAATCTGTTGTGTCCGTGATGGTGCCACTCGTGTCGCCGGACCCATCGGTTGAATTGTCGCCGCTGCCGTCAGTAGACCCGTCCGTCGATCCATCACCCGTTGACCCGTCACCCGTTGACCCGTCAACTGTCGAGCCATCGCCCGTCGAGCCATCGCCCGTCGATCCATCACTCGGATCAGTCGTCGTATCGACCGGGCCCGTATCGACTCCGTCTCCACTGCCATCGCCGGTTGCGCCGCCAGATGCATCGCCATTCGTCCCATCGGTCGACACGATCGGACCCGCTACGAATAGACTCGGAGTATCTCGTGTCGAAACCGGGTTCAAAGGAAAGAATGTATTGACGGATAAAAACGCCCGCCCCTCCAGCGCTTCACATGCGCAGCGTCCCTTGCTCGATTGGCTTGAAAACCTGATCATCGCAAAGCTCCATCCCGGACGTGAGCCGCCCAATATATCGACCACCGTTAGCAATTGCACGTTAAAATCGGCTTGCATCACCCCTCTCAATTGACACGCTGCCCCCCGCGCTTAGACTTCCCGACTTTCACGCCGTAGCCCGCGTGGGCTCGCCGAAATCTCCTCCCGCCGCCTTTTTGACCGATCTCGCGGCCCAGTCGAGGGTTGCCTCGCGCGGCAGGATTCACGTTTCCAGCCACCGCCGTCCGATAACTACGAGGAATCACCATGAGCGTCAGCATCGAATACATCCAGGCCCGACAGATCCTCGACTCCCGCGGCAACCCCACTGTCGAGGTCGACGTCCTCCTCGAGGACGGCACTCTCGGCCGCGCCGCCGTCCCCTCCGGCGCCAGCACCGGCGAGCACGAAGCCGTCGAACTCCGCGACGACGACAAGAAGAAGTACCTCGGCAAGGGCGTCCTCAAGGCCGTCGAAAACGTCAACCGCAAGATCGCCCCGGAATTAATCGGCCTCGACCCGCGCGACCAGGAGGCCATCGACCACCTCATGATCGAGCTCGACGGCACCCCCAACAAAGCCAAGCTCGGCGCCAACGCCATCCTCGGCGTCTCCATGGCCATCGCCAAAGCCGGCGCCGAACTCTCCCGCCTACCCCTCTATCGCTATCTCGGCGGCACCAACGCGCGCGTCCTCCCCGTCCCGATGATGAACATCCTCAACGGCGGCAAGCACGCCGACAACAACGTCGACTTCCAGGAGTTCATGATCCAACCCTGGGGCTTCGACAACTTCGCCGACGCCATGCGCGCCGGCGTCGAAATCTACCACTCCCTCA
Organism: Tepidisphaerales bacterium; assembly: GCA_038221115.1. GTDB lineage: Bacteria > Planctomycetota > Phycisphaerae > Tepidisphaerales > Tepidisphaeraceae > JANXVV01. Next base: position 4,652 of record JBBRIN010000070.1, on the reverse strand, counting down.
AAAAGATCCTCCACAAAGCCAAGCTCTCCACCGCCGTCGGCGACGAGGGCGGCTTCGCCCCTGACCTCAAAGACAACGAAGACGCGCTGAAATACATCGGCGACGCCGTCACCGCCGCCGGCTACGAGTTTGGAAAGCAGGTTTTCGTCGCCCTCGACCCCGCCGCCTCCGAACTGTGGGATAACGAGAAGAAGGGCTACAAGTTCTTCAAAAGCGCCCCCGACAAGATCCTCACCAGCGAGCAGATGGCCGACTACTGGGGCAAGTGGGTCGAAAAATACCCCATCCGCTCCATCGAAGACGGCTTCGCCGAAAACGACTGGGCCGGCTGGAAACTCTTCACCGACCGCGTCGGCCACAAGGTCCAGCTCGTCGGCGACGATCTGTTCGTCACCAACGTCAAGTTCCTCGAAAAAGGCATCGGCACCAAAACCGCCAACAGCATCCTCGTGAAGGTGAACCAGATCGGCACCCTTAGCGAGACCTTCGCCGCCGTCAACCTCGCCATGCGCAACGGCTACAGCGCGGTCCTCAGCCACCGTAGCGGTGAAACCGAAGATAGCACCATCGCCGATATCGCCGTCGCCACCAACTGCGGCCAAATCAAGACCGGCGCCCCCGCCCGGAGCGACCGCGTCGCCAAGTACAACCAGCTGTTCCGCATTGAAGAGCAACTCGGCGGCCGCGCCGAGTACGGCGGCAAGCTCTGGCGGAAATAGCGCACGGATCGGAAGGAGCCGGGGTGCGGCACGCGGCAACGCGACCCGCCGCACCCCGGTTATATCCGCCGGCCGTGCGACAGAAGCGAGCGCTATGATCCACCCCGACACGCACGGCGGCGACCTCGACCACCCGCCCGTATCCTCCCGCCTCCCCAACGCCCCCGATGCCCTCACCCCCTTCGACCTCGTCGGCGAAGACCTCTCCCTCGATCTCGATTCAACTCCCACCACGTTCCTCGACGACCCCCCCGAAGCCCCCGCGCAGCAAACCCCCGAACTGTCCACCCCCGCGCCCGCCGCCAACCTGTCAACCGACGACGAAGACGGCGAGCCCGATGCCGGCGAAGAAAAGGGCGGCTGGGTCGTCGCCCTCCTCTGCGCCGGCGTCGCCATCGTCGCCGTCTGCCTCCTCCTCCCCCTCGCCGAAGAAAACCACCAGCTCGCCTACCAGCGCGAAAAGCTCAAAATCGATCTCGAGCAGATCCAGCACCAGGTCGCCGTCAACGCCGAGTTCCTAAAAAAAGTCGCCGGCGATCCCACCCTCGCCGAACGCCTCGCCCAGCGCCAGATGAAATTCATCCGCCAAGGCACCGGCGTCCTCGATCTCCCCGGAACCTCCGCCAAAGACGAAATGTCCCCCTTCCTCCTCGTCAGCCTCCCGCCGCCAAGCCCCATGCCCCCATACCAACCCCTCGGCGGCATCCTCGCCGGCGTCGTCCGCAGCCCCCGCCTCCGCCTCTACACCACCGGCGTCGGCCTCCTCTTCCTCGCCGCCGGAGTCGTCCTGGGCGGCGGCAACAAACAAACCTCCGACCCCGCCTAACCTACAATCCGGCAATGCCTCGCGCCCTCGCCATCGAAACCACCGGCCGCATCGGCTCCGTCGCCCTCGTCGACGCCTCCCAGATCATCGCCGAGCAGGAATTCCCCCACGGCCTCAAACACGCCGCCGAAATCCTTCCCATGATCGACACCCTGTGCCGCGCGCACAATTGGTCCCCCCGCGATCTCCGACACCTTTATGTCTCCGCCGGTCCCGGCTCCTTCACCGGCCTGCGCATCGGCATCACCCTCGCTAAAACCATGGCATTCGCCACAGGAGTTCAGCTAGTCGCCGTCCCCACCGTCCGCGTTCTCGCCGAAAACGCTCCCTCCGATGCATCCAACCTCATCATCGTTCTCGACGCCAAACGCAACCAGATCTTCACCGCTCGCTTCGAACGCACCGGCGCTGATTGGACCGAGCGCGAGCCCGCCCACCTCGATTCGATCACCGCGATGATCGACCGATCCCCCAGGCCCGTGTACCTGCTCGGCGAAGGGATCCCCTATCACCAGCAATTCATCCCCCCAACCACCGACGTCATCTCAATCCCTCCCGAATCCTGGCGCGCCCGCGCAGCCGTCGTCGCTCGCCTGGGAATGGCCATGGCCGCGCGCGGCGACTTCACCGCCCCCTACCTCCTGGCGCCGATCTACCTCCGCAAGCCCGAAGCCCAGGAAAAGCGCGAAGCCGAAGAAGCCGCCAAGGTCAACGCGTAACCGTTCACCCCAGGGCGTCATTCTGAGGGAGCCTTGGCGACTGAAGAATCTAGCCTATGCGTCGAACGCCGCTCCCACTCCCCCTCATTTGTTCAACCAAAAAATAGCCCCGATCAGCGACCCAATAATCCCGCACGCGATCCCGCCAATCGCCATCCCGCGCCCCCCGCTCCCCGTCCCTGACTTACTGATCTGGTTGAGCCCAATGATGCCGAACACAATTGCCAGGATCGGCGGCGCAACCGCGCAGAACCCCGGGATGCCAATGATCCCCAGCACCAGCGATGCGACGCAAAACCCGTTGCTCGCGCCCGCCGCTTCCAGCGTCGTCCCCTCCATCGTAAACGGCATCCCGCAGCTCTTGCAGTTGTTCGCGCTGATCGGGCTCAGCGTCGAGCACCGCGGGCACTGAATCGTCTGCGATCCGCTCGGCTGCCGCAAAATCCTCGGCGCCCGCTCCCCAGCCGCCGCATAGGCATGCACCGGGTGCGGATCCTGCTTGATGATCTGCCGCGTCTTCGGGTCGATCAGCCGACCGTACCGGTCCAGGATCGGAATCGTGATCGTGTTCCCGCAAGTCGGGCACTGCCCCTCCTGCGCCGCCATCGATTCCGTCGCCTCCAGCCGCGATGAGCAGTACCCGCAGTTGAACCCATATCGCTTCCCCAACCCCGCGCGGATCCCACTGAACTGCACCCCCGTCCGCGGCAGCGGTGGCGCGGGCGCGGCATGCATCGGAGTCGACACCTCAAACGGCTCATCCACCCCCGCCCCCACCGCCGCCGCCACCGGCTTCGGCACCCGCAGCTTCGCCGCGCACGTCGGGCATTGCACCAGCAACCCCGCCTGCGCATCCCCCGCGCTCAGCGGCGTCTGGCAGGTTGAACACGGAAAAACGATCATGAAGCGCCCGCCTTTAGTCGACGTTTGATCGTATGTTGGCTCCACGGATTTGAAAAGCCGCGGTCCTACGCCGTAGCCCTCGAATCTCGAACCAATGACCACCGAATGGGATCATCTCCGCATCGCCGCCCATGTCTGGCATCTTTGCCCCGACGATCTCCCACCCGATGCCCTCGAGCGCCGCTGCCTGACATGGCTCACCCCCGGCGAGTTGGCTCACCACCAGCGCCTCCGAACCCCCGCCTTTCGACACGTCCACCTCGTCTCCCGCGCGCTCTGCCGCACCATGCTTTCCCATCATACAAACGTCGACCCCACTGCCTGGCGCTTCGCCACCAACGAACACGGCAAGCCCTCAATCTCCGCCCCCGCCGAGTTCGCCTCCCTCCACTTCAATCTCACCCACACCGACGGCCTCATCGCCTGCGCGATCTCCCGCGCCGGCCCAGTCGGCGTCGATGCCGAACAAACCTCCCGCGCCGTCGACATCGATCGCGTCGCCGCCCATTTTTTCTCCCCCGCCGAGCGCGCCTCCCTCTCCCAGCTCCCACCCAACGAACGCAACCAACGGTTCTTCGAATACTGGGTCGCTAAAGAAGCGTATCTCAAAGCCAGCGGAGTCGGCCTCTCGCTACCGCCAGACACTTTCACCATCGAGCTTAACAGCGAGCATCAACCCCTGCCGATCGATGATTTCCAACTCGCATTGCATCGCCCAGGTCCGCGCCACATCGCCGCCGTCGCCGTCCACCGCGCACCCGACGATCCGCCCGTCGAAATCCTCTGGCGCGAAGCCGCCCCACTCCTATAAGCTCGCGTCCCCATCAAACGTGGAAGCATCCCACGCCTCCGGCCGTCGAAGCTGAACATCAATCCCCGGATCAGCCGCCTTGTAATAGTAAGGCCACGCCGGAAGCTTTCGGCGATACGGCGCGCACTCATCAAACCGCCGCATCTTCGGCAGCCCGCACCCCACATGTTCCAGCGAGTAAATTCCCGCCCTCTTGCACCTGCCAATCGCCTCCGCCAGCATCGCCGTCAGATGATCCTGCTCGGGATCGAGCGTCTGATAGTCCACAAGCCGCATCCGCACGAGCCCCGACTTCGGATGATCTTGCCGCTTAAAAACTCCATAGGCACGAACCAGCCCACCCCGCACCGCCGTCAGAATCCACGCCTGCCCCGCGCGCAGCGGCCCCGCAAAATGCCACGACAGCGTCCGGCGATCCCGAACCCCCAACAGCTTCTCCCCGTTCTGCCCCCGAAGCTCCTTCCAAAACGCGTCGAATCGACCATCAAACCCCTTCGCTTCCTCAATCTCAACGTCGCAAGAAGCGGCCTTCACCGATCGCCCCATCACCGCATCCTTCATCCAAAGCGCTCCAGCTGCCGCCGGCGCCACAAGGCCCGCCATCGGCACCCCTTTGATCCGCAGCGCGCTCCGTGCAAACCCCCGATACCCCGTGATCCAATACGCCGCGCTTT
>JBBRIN010000069.1:0-10063 GCA_038221115.1 Tepidisphaerales bacterium | reverse complement strand
GGTCGCGCCCCACGCTCGGTGGCATAGCCGGTTCGGGCGGCGGCGGCGGCGATGTCACCGCCGCGAGCCCCGGAATCCAGGTTGACATGATCTGCGAGGCGATCGACGTGCCGCAGAGAATCGCCACGACCAGCGGAACTTCGGCGTCGAAGATTAATCCGCTCACCAGTCCGACAATGCCGCAGTTGATCAGATCGCCCAGGGATACCCGATCCGGTCGATCGGAACGCGTGCGCTTGTGCCAGTCGATGATGAACATCGCCAGGCAGAGCGCGGCGATCGTCTCACCGGGATGGTGGTGCACGTATCGAAACGCGAGCCAGAAGGGCGCCAGGAAGAGAATGGCCGCGACGCTGGCCACCCCCCCCACCGCCAGGTGGCGCAGCAACCGGGATTCGGCGCGAAGCCCCGGGAGCAGGCTCGCGGCGGCCCACGTAACGCCGAGCGTTGCGCCCGCGGTGGCCAGAAAGATCATGAATCCATGCACGAGCGGCTCGGCACCCGACGCGAAGATCGCTCCTCCCACGGCGGTAACCACCGCCGTCACCAGCACCAGGAGCAATCGCTGCTGCTGGGGAATGGGGTCATTTTCATAGACCGGCCCGCCATCGGTTGCGCTTCGCCCGCCCGCCCCAATGATCGTCGCCACGCTGTCTCCAACGCCCGCAAGACGGTTGATGGCCCGCGCGACGCGCGCCCCGATGCGATCGGCCCAACCGGCCGATCGTCGCTGCATCGCCGATAGATCGCGCTCGTCCGCCGCCAGATCGTACGCGCGCGACGACGGCGGGCGCACGAAGGTCCTGGCACCGCCGGATGCGCGAATTCCGGCCCGATCCGCGACGCGCCCGGCCACCAGGGTGAGGCTTTCCGGTGAAAAGCAGGACACGCTCTGCCGCACATGCTCCGCGCCATAGACGGCCTCTACCATCTCCTGCACGGTCTGATAGCGCTCCGCCGGATCCTTCGCCAGCGCCTTTCGAATCACTCCGCCGAACGGCTCGGGCACGGCGCTCACGTCCACCGCGGTGCCCAGGTGCTTCATCAACACTTCGGCGGCGCTGGCGCCATAGAACGGCGGCTGCCCCGTCAGCATCTCAAAGAGCAGCACCCCCAGGGCATAGATGTCGATGCTCTGATCGTATCGCCCCGCGCCAACTTCAGGGGCCATGTAGTGAACGGTGCCGACCGTGATCGTCTGCCCGCTCAGGTGGCTGGCGCTGATCGCCTTGCTCAGCCCGTAGTCGCCGATCTTGACGTAGCCATTCTCATAAAAAATATTCGCGGGCTTCAAATCGCGATGAACGATGCCGCAATCGTGAAGGTAAGTAAGCCCTTTGCCGATTTCGCGAAGGAAGAACGCCGCCTTTTGTGCTCCCAACCCCGACGGCGCCTCATCCAGCAGCTCGCGCAGCGATGGGCCCGACACATACTCCATGATCACGATCGGCTGCCCGTCGTTCCCGGTCTTTACATCAAATACGCTGACGAGATACGGGCTCTTCATGTTGATGCAGTGCCCGATGCCGCGCAGCTCAATCTGCTCATAAGCCTGCACGACCTTCAGCGCGACTTCGCGGCCGCTGTCGCTGATGGCGTAATAGACTTCGCCAAACCCACCGCGCCCGGCGGCGCGCTGGATGGTGTACCCGTCGAGCGGGCGGTCACCGTGTTTGTAGCGATACCCGCGCATCGCGACGGTTGCGTGCAACGCGTTGTCTTCATTCTGAGTCATTGGCTGCTCCTGCCCTCTGCCGTTCAACCGCTACGCCGGCTGGACCACCAAACTCAGGTCTCCGGCAACGACCCGGCCGCCGGGCGTCAGCTCGGCCGTCGTTCCCATCGGCCGTCCATCCACCGCGATGACTGCGCCGCCGGCGCGACAGATCAATTGCCCGCCGGTCGAGTGCAGAATCACCTGCTCCGCCCCCCCGGCCCCCGCTGCGCCGCCGCGCGTTCTGATGTGCGCCGCAGCCGTCGGCCCGATCACCAGCTCGCGGTGCATCAGCAGCAGCTCGCGCACACCGCCCCAGGGCAGGCGCGCGCCGGTGATATGCAGCACCGCTGACCCGCTTGCCGGATTCGGGCGGCGAAATTCAATCCGGCAGCGCGGCCCCACGCCGATCCGATCGCCATTCGCCAACAACTTGCTCGCCGCCATCCGCCCGTTGATCGGGACCGGCACTCGCGCGTTCAGAAAATAATCCTCATCCGATCGCGACAGGGTGACCACGGGCGAATCCGCGGCCGTCAGCAGCGGTAGATCGGGCTGGCGCGATGCGCTGACCGGTCCGACGTCGATCGAATCACCCTGCAGAACCAGATATGTCCCGGCTCCATCCACGTGCAGGATGAACCGCCGCATGTCGCCTGGCACATTCGCTCCAATCGGCGCGGGCCGCACAGCGTCGTGCCGCGGTCCCGGAAGTGTCTCGCTCAAGGTCAGCAACCCGAGCGGCCCGGATCGTACCACGCGCACGGCATCGCCCGCGCGCGACAGGCAGGCCACGCATTCACTCAACCATTCGGCGCGCGGCCACACATGCCTGAGCCGCGACAGCATTTCCGTCGCTTCGGCACATCGACCTTCGCGCACACAATCCCACGCCTCCTGGCATTGGTCCAGCCCACGGCGAATCTCCGCAAGTTCCCCTTGCGAGCGCACCAGTGACCCCACCCGCCGAAGCAATGCTCCGGCCGCATCCAAGCGACCTGCATCCACCATCCGCTGCGCTTCTGCCGTTACCTGATGCCCCAGTTCGCTCAACATTTCCTGCACTTGTCCCGCCCCGGGACGCAGCACCCTGGCTCGCGACAGATGCTGTACCGCGGATTCCCAATCGTCCCGCGCCATGGCCGCGGTCGCGTCGGCGATGAATCGATCAAAGCGCACCCGCCGCGCGGCGATGTCATCAACCAGCAACCCCGCCGCTGCGTCTCCCCGGTCGGCCGCCCGAGCGGCCCGCTCGCCACCGAGCGTCAGCGCGCCTTCCTCGACTAATCGCCGCGCGGCCGCCGCCGCTCGCTCGCGCCTGGTGAGTTCCTCTCGCTCCTGAGCAGCGGCCCGATCGATCGCCGCCCGAAGCTGAACGACCTCACCGTGATTTCCACCGACCGACAAGGCTTTGCGGGCATCCTCGGCAGCCGCGCTCAAACGACCCGCGGCCAGGTGATCCCGGCCGCGGGTCACCAGCGCCGCCAATAACTGGTCGGCGATGGCCTGTCCTTGGCGATGCGCCCGCAGGTCCGCCGCTCGAAGAAGCTCGAAGGCTTCATCGAGCCGACCGCCCCCCAGGGCATGTTCGCAGCGCTTGATTCGAAGGATCAGCACGACTGGATCTCCCGTTGATCACAACAGTCCGGACACGCCGCGCTCACGTCCGACGCATCACTCCGTCGGACCGACCGACACTGCCTTGGTACCGCTGAAATGTTGATCGACGCGCTGGACCAGTTCGCCTTCATTGACCACATCGATCGGGATCGCCTGCGTGAACTTCGCCTCCCGCGCAAGCACATGCTCGGCCACGCACAACTGCTGGCGAATCTGCGTCACCAACTTTTCCGCCTGGGCCAACTTGCCGGCGTCCACGTTCACGATGCCGCTGCCGCTTGACGCCGCCTGCACGAGTCGGAATTGGCCCGTCAGCGCCGCCACTTGCGCTTCGAGAGCCGCCTTGCGCTGGCGCATCTGCTCGATCTGATGCTCGGCCGCGACCAGCGATCGCTCGCGCTCGTCAAGCAGCTTGCGCTTGGCGGCGAGCATCGATTCGGCCTCCTGATAGCGATCGAATCGCCGGGCCAACTCCTGCTTCAGTTGCTCGCGCGTGTACGACAGGTTGCCGAACATGAACATCGTCTGTGAGCTGCTCAGGCTTTCGCGCAGCTTCTGGACCCGCGCCGCTTCTTCGCCGAGCGACTTCTGAGCCGCGCCGACATCGCCCTTGGCGGCGTCGATCTCGACCTCCTGCTGGGCGATCAGCCGCACATTGGATTGCATTTCCGGGAGAATGTCCTCCAGCAGGTCGCGGGCCCGGCGCAGCTCAAACTCGATGGGGATATTGTCCTTCACCGCGGTCCTGACCGACCGCGCCGAGCTGCAGAAATAGCTGCTCGCCTCACGGCCGAAGAGCACCGTTCCCACCACCGCTCCGCCGACGAGCATCAACACGCCCGTCTTGACCAGTTTCAGAATCATGATCGATCTCCCAGATAAACGCGCACCCGCGGTTCGCGCCGTTCCGGCGCCGGGCCGCCGCCCGCGCGGGGGTAGTCGAGGGAGGATCATGAATATTTCAGGAACAGATGCGGATTTTGAACTGAGAGCGGGCCGAGCAAGGCTGTTCTGAATTCGTTAGACTTCCGCGCCGCGCTCTATATCCTGTCCTGCTCACCTTTAACCGGAGAACCTCGCATGCGCCACTGCCGCCTAGTGCTCACCGGCCTGCTCTTTACCCTCTTCATCGCCTCGCCCTTGATCGCCCAGGACAACCTCTCCGCCATCTTCCCGCCTGGCGAAGACTGGCAGGTCGCCACCGAGGGCTCCTTCTGCGATGCACTCTCCTGCGATGCCGTGGGCAATGTCTACTTTGCCTCGCTCAAGGAAAAGCCGCCCACGATCTACAAGCTCGCTCCCGACAACACGAAGACCAAAGTCATCGCGACCCAGCGCTCCGGCACCAAGATCGGCGCGGACGGCAAGCTCTACGCCGTCGGCAACAAGGCGATCTCCGTCGTCGATCTCGCCACGGGCATGGAGACCGTCCTCACGGATAAGGATGTCCAGCCGAATGACCTGGTCATCACCAAAACCGGGTTCATCTTCTTCACCGAGACCGGCAAGAAGCAGATCACGCTGTTCAACACCAAGACGAAGGAGCTGAAAGCCGCCGACACCGGCACCGTCACCCGGCCCAACGGCATCGGCCTCTCGCCCGATCAGTCGACGCTGCTCGTCTCCGATGCCGGCGGCGTGAACGTCTGGACCTTCAAGATTGGCTCCGATGGCACGCTCTCCGACAAGAAGGCCGCGATGACGATGAAGTGCCCCGACAACAAGCCCGGCATCTCCGGCGGCGACGGCATGACCGTCGATGCCGCCGGCCGCGCCTACGTCACCTCCGCCGTCGGCCTGCAGATCTTCGCCCCCGGCGGCGAGCTGCTCGGCATCCTCCCCAAGCCCGTTCCCGCCTCAGGTGAAGTCAGCGCCACCTTCGGCGGCCCCGGCCTCTCGTATCTGTACATCGCCAACGGCGACAAGATCTATCGCCGCAAGACCCTCACCACCGGCATGCCGAGCACCGGATCGTTCTCCAGGCCCTGAGCCGGCTCTCGGCTTTTCATCCCGCACGCGACCCGCCGCGCTGCCGAAACCGCTTGACCCCGTTGAACTTGCGGCGGTATTCTCCCGGCAGGCCGATGGAACGCTAATCTGCACGGCCGGTCAGGTTAATCAATGGTTATGCAGCGGAGGGGACGCATCTCGAAAGCACGTTGGATCATCGTCGGAGTCGTCGCACTCGCTGCCGCCGGGACATTTGCGTATCTGCGATGGCACGGGATGCCGCGAGCGGCTTGGAACGCCCTGAACGATGCCGACCGATACGAGTTGCTATCGCTTCATCCGCGTCTGTCGAAGCCCGATTACTACGGTCACGAAATCCTCGGCCAGACGATCATTACTGACGCGGCGACTCGCGAGCGATTGAACGACGCGTTCCAGTCCGGCGTGCGAACGAGCGATGGCAGGATGATGGCGTGCTTCAATCCGCGCCACGGCGTTCGAGTGACGCACGCGGGTGTCACCACCGATTTCGTCATCTGCTTTGAATGTCGGCAGGTGCAAGTTTGGCGAGGAAACCAGAAGATCGCATTCTTCCTGGTTAGCGATTCACCGCAGCCGGTCTTCGATGATGTGCTGAAGTCGGCTGGTGTGCCGCTCGCTCCCAAAGAGCCGTGAACCGCGTTGAGCGGCCGCCGCATAACCCGCCAATGCAGCTGGTATGGTCCGCAGTACTCTGCGGACCGCTCACGTCGGCGCGGCTGACGGTTTGCAGAGTACTACATCACTGAAACCTTTACCGGAGACGATATGCGAAACACCTGGCTTGTCGGGGGCATTGCGGGGTTCCTTGTGGCGCTGGCCCTGATGCGGGGCAGCAGCATGGGCATCGCGGCGGACGCGCCGGCTGTCGTGCAGAAATGGGAGTACGCGGCATTCGTGGACCGCGTGGATCCGGTTTACTATGCCTGGCATTCGCCCCGCTCCAAATTCATTTGGGACAACAATTTCCCGGATTTCTACAAGAAAATGGGCGGCCGGGGGGATGCGACCATCGCGGGCAACGCAGAGTTGTATAATCTGGTCGGTCCCGATGGATGGGAATATGTGGGCGAAGCGGATTCTCTTTCGGCCCTGAACAAGGGCTTCCGCTCGCACATCTTCAAGCGGCCCGTGAGGTAGAAGCCCCGCCTCAGGTGAAGTCAGCGCCACCTTCGGCGGCCCCGGCCTCTCGTATCTGTACATCGCCAACCAGGCCCTGAACCGGGTTGGTTGGTATCCTCCCAGCAGTCCGGTGGAACGATCTTCAGCGCCGCGGGTCGAGATAATCACTATGTCTATCGACGTCGAGTGGCGAGACGAACGCGGTGAAACCCTCGAACGGTACGAGGGACCACCGATTGACTTTCGTCTTCCTGAGCGATCATCTGAGAGCTCGCGCTGCTTGCGGTTCATTGATCCGTACGGAGACACCACCTTCAATGCGGCCCAGGTTGCGGTCTCGGAGGAAGAACTGACGTCGATCGCAAGCGATCGCGAAGTCGGCGAGCAGGCGAATTCACTTTTGACATTCGTAAAACGTCATTCCGACCGCTTGCACAAATATTTGAAGTTCATCGGTGACTGATCGATGCTCCATCGTTCAGCCTCGATGCTTTGTTCGTTCTCCAGGCCCTGACGGTCGGGATAATTACTTATGCCGCAGAGGAAGACGATTCCGACCGAATGGGTCGAGCGATTGGAAGCGCTCAAGGCGTTCAAATCGGCGACCGAACTTTCGACGGTCCATCCTCCGCAGCATGAAGATCGCACGCCAACTATGAACATCTGGCACTATCCACTCGGCGTCGTCGGCGGCACGTTTTACGCGATTCACGTTGCGGTGCCTGACGGGAAGGCTCCCATGGCCTACATGTACATGCAGCCAAGCGATCTTCCGGATACAGTTGAAGTAACAAGCGTAGCTCGCCCGTGGTGGCGCTTCTGGGAACGCCGACGGTCTGCGACGTAACCAAACGCTCGCTGGCCGCACTCGATCAGAACGGCTGAAACCAAACCGGCTGCGGATGCCCCTTCGGCTTGCGCGGGCGCCTCGCCCGCCGCACATCCGTCAGATGCCATTGATAGGTCGCTGCCATCGCAGGCCCCGGCTTTTCAGCGGCCACGGGCAACGGGCCACCGGCGACTTCTTCACAGCGCTCGATCACCGCACTCCCCACGATCACCCCCATCGGCAGCAGCGCACCTGCGGTGAGCACTTCCGCCTCGATCATCCCCACCTGCTCGGCCAGCTCGATCATCCACGCCGGAGGCTGCGCGCCGCCCAGGTCTTTGGACCACACTGACAACTGGCCACCGGGAACCGGCAACTTCCTCTTCGACGCATAGATGTAAAACCGCTCCCCGATGATCCGCGTCGCCCGGCTGCGCCAACTTAAGCCAAGATGGCCACCGTCTTGATCCCCCGCAGGATCAGCTCGGCGTACGGCTGGCGGATGGAGAGGGCTCGCATACTCGCGGCATCGGCTGGACGGAGTAACGCCTTCACGCTATCGTTCGTTGGAAATGGCTGTAGCGACCGCAACATATCCTGCTTTCGAAGGGCAGGTGCGGGAACTGGTCGACCAGCACCGTAAGTTGAAGAACGGGCATCTCCATCTCGCGGTCTACTTCGCTCCACCGCGTCGGCACAAGCGCGACATTTTTGTCCTCGAAGTGATCGACGGCTTCGGCGGCGACGTGGTTGATCCGGAGGACAAGTTGTTCGAATTCGGCTACGGCTCGACTCCGGGTTTTCCAGTGCCCGCTGGGACGAGTCTGCGAATGATTCTCAGCAATCCGAAAGAGTTTCATCACGCCGTCGATCGCGACTGGAAGGCAGTGAAGGAGTTGCGCACCGCGTGCGGCGCCGGTCAGGCGACCGTGATCTTTGCCGATGCCAGTGGCAAGCGGCTGTGGACGCTGATCCGATGACGCTTCCTCGGGCTTGGATGCAGCAAGGGGACTCCGACTTTCGCGCCGCCGTGCGCGTCGATAACCACGCTGACGCGCGGACCCGCTGCCAGGCGATCTCCAAGTATCAGCAATGCGTCGAGAAGTCGATCAAAGGCGTGCTCGACAAGCTGTTCGCCGCTGGTGTGATTTTGCAAGGGTCCGATAGGGGGCATCGTGTCGCCCGTTATGCCGCCGTGCTCGGCAGATTTCCGGCTACACCTGACAACCGCGCGCTCCTCAGCCAGATGCGCCGTCTCTTTACCGAGCGGATCTTAAACCAGATCAACTTGCTCGACTCCCTGGTACCAGCCTATCCCGCTGCGGGTGGATTGGCCGCGCGGAACCATGAGTACCCGTTCCAGGACGCGGTGGGCGACTGGCACGCGCCGTCGGATGAGGACGTCTTCACCGCGGGGGAGATGAGCCGAATCCGCCATTGTGCCGGCACGCTGGTCCGACGACTGGGACAAATCCTTGATGCGTTGGACCTGCTGTACCCGTGATCGCGTCAACGGCTCCCCCACGATCCGCGTCGGCCGGCTGCGCCAACTACAGCCAAGATGGCCACCGTCTTGCTCCATAGGGGGGGGCCGCAGGATCAACTCGGCGTACGGCTGGCGGATGGAGAGGGCGAGCATCACCTTGACCTGATCGGCAAAACCCAGCCCCGACCTGCGCAGGATAATGTCCCCGCGACGCCCGGCCCGTCGGCTTTTCATCCCACCCGCGCGCCCCGCCGTGCTGCCGAAACCGCTTGATTCCGTTAAACTTGCGACGGTATAGTGCATGCAATCCGGTGGAACGCTATTCGGAGCCGCCGGTCAGGATAATCAAAGGTTATGCGACAGGAGGAACGCCGCTGCTAGACGCCCTTGCCGTCGAACCCATGTCGCCTGCCGGCTGCCGCGCACTCGGCATCCTCATCGCGCTCGCAGGTTCGTTTTGGATGTTGGTTGGCCTGTCTCGCAGTGCGTGGAGTTGCGATTTCCGAGGCCGGTTTTCCCTTGGGCGATACAACCCTTCACGCGAAACCTTTACCGAGTGGCGACGACGCCAACGTCCGGCGGGACGCTTAAGTTTTGTTGTTCTTGGCCTTATCTGGCTGGGTCTGGGGATTCTGCTTGTCGTTGCCGCGGCGTTAGAGAAGTGAATATGCAAATCGACCTGTCGCATAACCAATCCCGCCATGAAAGTCGTCGAATATCCACGCTCGCTGCAATGGGTCGGTGACATGAAGTGCCCTCGCTGCGAACGAACGACTCCAGCTTGGCGGTCTAGCGGGATGAGTGACGCCTGCCCGCACTTCTATTGCGACCGTTGCTCAAACGTCATTCTGCGAGAGGCCGATCGCGAGCTCGTTTACAATAACGCTACGCGCGAAGCGCTCGACGAGATTGCAGCGACGCTGCCGGGCTGCCCATGCGGTGGCCGTTTTCGACCTGGGACAAATCCGAAGTGTCGGTATTGTGGAAGCGAAATGCACAACGACCGGGACGTCGTGCAGCGGCTCCACGACCCGAACATGATCGTCATCGATGGCGCATGCGTGTTCAGCGATCGAAAGCCGCCGTATTGCGTGCGAATCGTCGAGGCGAGATAACCCCGCTGCAATGGACCCGCCCGGCGGAACGGTCCTTGTGAGTCCAACGCGGCTCGGTGCCCGGCCGGCCGTTGAATGCTGATCCGTTATACTGCTGGGGATCAACCTTACAACCTGAAGGTTACGTCATGAATCGCGCGATTTAGCCGGTGGATCGCGCGGTTTAGCCGATGGATCGCGGCGCGGAC
>JBBRIN010000068.1:0-10136 GCA_038221115.1 Tepidisphaerales bacterium | reverse complement strand
TAACACGGCATCGCGGCGAAGGGCATATTTACGGGGGAAGGTAAACTCGACGCGGATGCGCGGCTTGGAGTCGGCGGCTCCGTCGGCCTCGGCGCCGACGACGTTCATCTCGCGGACGGTGCCGACCTTGTAGCCGCCGACGCGCACGTCATCGCCAATTTGCAAGCCACCGACGTCGTCCTTGAGGGAGAAACTGACGGCGCGCAGTTCCTTGGGCTCGGTGAACCGTTCGCTGCCCTTGATGCCGATGATGACGGCAATGGCCACGATCACGGTCATGACGATGAAGAGGCCGGATTTCAGTGCGTTTCGATCTTTGGCCATGCGGTGCCCTTGTCCTTCTACATGTCGCCCGTGCTGAGCAAATCTTCTTCGTAGCCTTCGGCGCGGCGGCGCTCGGTGAGCGGGCCATCGAGCAGGCCATGGATGAACTGGCGAACGAGCGGGTCGGTGGATTCGCGCATGTCCTGCGGGGAGCCGCCGATGATGAACTTGCCGCGGTCGAGGAGGACCATTCGATCGGCGATGCGAAAGGCGGAGTCCATTTCGTGCGTGACCACGACGCTGGTGACGCCGAGCTTGTGATTCAGGTCCATGATCAGGTGATCGATCTCGGTGCTGGTGACGGGGTCGAGGCCGGCGCTGGGTTCGTCGTAGAAGAGGATTTGCGGGTCGAGGGCGATGGCGCGGGCGAGGCCGGCGCGTTTTTTCATGCCGCCGGAGAGCATTGCGGGCATCTTGTCGGCATGCATGCGAAGGCCGACGAGCTCGAGCTTGATCTTCACCATGATGTCGATGGTTTCTTCGGGGAGGTCGGTGTGCTCGCGGAGGGGTAGGGCGACGTTGTCGGCGATGGTCATCGAGTTGAAGAGCGCGCCGCTTTGAAAGAGGACGCCGATGGATTTCCGATAGGCGGTCATCTCGGCGGGCTTCATGTGGCAGAGGCTTTTGCCGAGGCAGATGACGTCGCCGCCGTCGGGCTTTTCGTTGCCGATCATCACGCGGAGCAGGGTGGATTTGCCGGAACCTGAGCCGCCGAGGATGACGAGGGTTTCGCCCTTGTAGACGTCGAGCTTGATCTGATCGAGGACGGTGCGTCCGTCGAAGATCTTGATGACGGATTGAACCTGGATGACGTGGTCTGGCATAGGGTTCTGGGTTCAGGGTTCGGGGTTCAGCATGGCTCTTCACTGAACCCTGAACCCCGAACCCTGAACCCTCTAGAGTCCCAGGAAGAAGAAGACGCCGTTGAAGATCAGGTCGACGGTGATCAGGGCGACGATGGTGAGGACGACGGTGCGTGTGGTGGCGCGGCCGACGCCCATGGCGCCGCCGGTGACGCCGAGGCCGAGGTAGCAGGCGAAAGAGCTGATCATGACACCGAAGACGGCGGCCTTGCCCAGGCCGGTGACGAAATCGCGGGTCTTCAGGGCGTCGAACGTGTGGGTGATGTACTGTTCATGACCGATGTGTAGAAAAAACCTTCCGACGGTCATCCCGCCGAGCACACCGGTCAGGTCGGCGACGACGGAGACGCAGACGAGCATGACGGTGGTTGCCAGCACGCGAGGGACGACGAGGAATCGGATGGGATCGATGGCGTGGGCGGTGAGGGCTTCGATTTCTTCAGAGACGACGGTGGTGCCGGTCTCGGCAGCGATGGACGCGCCGCCAAAGCCGGTCAGGACGATGGCTGCCATGAGGGGGCCGAGCTCGCGAAAGACGGCGATGGAGATCACGTCAGCGACCTTGGGGACCATGCCGTAATCCCGGAGGATGGGGGCCATTTGCAGCGCGAGGATGGCTCCGATACAGAAGAGGACGAGGCTGACGATAGGGATGCTGCGGACGCCGACGCGGTCCATCTGGGTCCAGAGGTTTCGCCAGCCCATGCGCCTGCCGCGTTTGCCGAACAGTGCCGGCCCGGCCGCGAGGAACGTGTCGCGCAGGAGGTAGCCGACGCCGCCGATGAACTCGAGCGTGCGGCGGACGGGCGACAGGATGAGGGGAACGGACGATGGCGCGCTCATGGGTCACGGTTCTTCGACCGAACCTCCGGGAATGCTGCAAGAAGGAAGACGGGGGCGGCGGTTCGGGTCCGATAATTCATGTCGCGATGTGCGCAGGCCGGCGCGAGAGGCGTGGGCGTCATTTCGCGAGCGCCGCCTGCTCATCGGGCATCACGTTGAAGATGGTGTCGAGGCGTGCGATCTCCAGGATGCTTCGCACGCGCGGCTGGAGGTTGGTGAGGAACACCTTTCCGCCGGTTCGGCGGAGGCGGCTTAGGCTTTCCACGAGCACCGCGATGCCGCTGGAGTCCATGTAGGGCACAGCGGCGAGGTTCAAGATCAGCTTCTTGGGGGAGTGCTTCACCAGCATGTCGAGCAGTGCGGTGCGCACCTCGGGGCTGTTGTGGAGGTCGATTTCGCCGCGCAGCTCCGCCACGACCGCATCGCCCTCGAGGCGCGCCGACGGCACGAGGTCGGTTCCCGTTGACAATGGGTTCATGGCGTCTTCCTTACCTTCCACAAGGTCAACAGCATACCATCGTGCTGGGGGGCATAGGTGACCCGATCCAAAAGACTTTGCAGGCAGATGAGGCCGACGCCGCCGGGCTCCAGAGGATCGTAGGGCTTTGTCGCGAGATCGGCGGGGTTGGTGGCGCTGCCCCAATCGCGAATTGTAACGCACAGCGCGCGTCCGGGCGAGGATTTTTGATCCGTCGATTCGAGGGTCGTAGGGAATTCGGCAGAAATGACGATGGGGCGGTGCGATGCGCCGCCGTAGCCATGGCGGATTACATTGGCGATCGCTTCGTTGACGCAGAGGCCGATGTCATCGCGATCCTTTTCGGGAAAGCCGGCTTCGGCGGCAAAACGCTCGACAGCTCTGCGCACCCTGGCAATCTGGGTGGCATGGCTCTGGATGCGCACCTCCAATCGGCGCTGGCCGTCGAATCCGGGCGATGTTGAGGCGATGGTTGCCGTTTGATCCATACCGGCGCGCTGCTCAGGACGACCCGACCCCCGCTTGCACCAAAGCCTGCGGCCCCTTGGGCTTTTCCCTGGCGGCCATGTACTCGTTGAGCCAATGCTTCCACTTTTCGACCGCGGCGGCTCGTTCGTCGTCGCCGTCGAAGTAGCGAAACTCAAATCGCTGGCCCGTCAACTGTTCGAGTGCATGGTTGGCGTACATCCGAACCGCGGGGTCGTCGCTTTCCAGGTCCTTCACCAATTGCGGCAGCGCGCTCAGGTCGTGCTCGCGCACCGCCTTTTGAATGGCGGGGATTTTAATGGAGGGGTCAGGATCAGTGACGACCAAGGGGCCACGAGACGCGCTACACGCGGGCAAGATGAGCGTAAGGATCCAGACAGCGCCGTGCCAGTGAGGGGCGCCAACACGGCGGTCCGGCGGTTTTCTGGACGAGCTTAGGCTGCTGCCGATCACGATGCCGTACCTCGGTGTGCGCTGCGGATCTTATCGTCCGGTCCCTCTTCGCTGCTCAAAACTAACGAATATACAATCTGGGCTGTTTGTGGAGGCAGGTCCGATACTGCGCTTAATACCCCATGTTGTCATCCCTTTGACATCGAACCTTTGATACCTATACTTATTCTACTTCTAAACGGCGGTTCGGGAGGGTCACTGACGTCTGCTCGCAGACACCGCTGTTCCCCGTGGATTTTGTGAAGTGTAGCAGTGTGTAGCTTGGAGGAACCTCCCGTGAAGCAGATTGTCCGCGCGTGTCTGAAGCGTGTGTCACAAAGCCGGGCTAAACCGACCGCCCGTGTTACGCCTTCGGTCGAATCTTTGGAACAGCGAACAATGCTCTCGGTCAATGGGCCGAGAGTGACGTCGGTCCAGGCGGACAACCGAGGGCTGTTCCAAATTACATTCGACCGCGCGATTTCCGAGGCATCGGCGACGACGGCAGTGCTGCGCATCACGAACGCCGGCAGGGACGGTAAGTTTGGCACGGCGGATGACGTACTCATGCCGCTGGCTGGGTTCTTCAGCAACGGGGATCTGGGGCTGACTCTGTACTCACCCGGCGCGGCGGTTACGCGGTACCGGCTGCAGCTTATCAGCGGCGGCCTTAAAGGCGCCAATGGGCGCGGGCTGGACGGCGAAATCGGCAAGGCCGGTTTTCCCAGCGGCGACGGCAAACCGGGTGGGAATTTCGACGTCGTCACCGTGGCCACCAAAAAGCTGACGGCGCGCTTTTTCACTCCATCGGGCAACATTGACGTGCGACTGTACAACACGGCGACGCCGAAGACGGTCACGAACTTTGTGAACTACGTCAACTCGCAGGTGTTCGACGCGGGGATTTTCCATCGCCTTATTCACAGTTTCGTGTTGCAAGGCGGCGGGTTCCGAATCAATAAGCACGGCACCGTCTCGAAGATTACCACGACCGGGACGGTTAAGAATGAGCCGGGCTTGCACAACATTCGCGGGACCATCGCCATGGCGAAGCTCCCACCCACGGCACCGGGCGGCGGACCGGATTCGGCGACCGACCAATTCTTCTTTAACCTGGCGGATAACTCGGCAAATCTCGATGCCCAGAACGGTGGGTTCACGGTCTTTGGCAACGTCGCTGACACTCAGAGCCTTGGTGTGATGGATGCCCTTGCGGCCTCACAGGTGGCGGATGTGTCGACCAAACTTGGGGTGTCCAATTCGTTGGGTGGAGATTTCACAAGCACGCCGGTGACGAACCTGACGAAGGTGCAGGGGGAAACGACGATTAGCCCGGCTGCCGACCTGGTGTTGATGAATCGAGTGACGATTGTGCAGGATGTGGCGGCATCGGGCATCAGCGCGAAGGCGGCGTCGGCGTCGGACGGCTCGGTCGCGGTGCCGATGGCGCGGACGGCATCTTCGCTCTTTGCCGCATCGGCGCATCGCGAGCAGGATTGGCTGCTGTAGGATTCAGCTTCGTGGCCGTTCCATCAGATCGTGGTACTGAGCGACGAAATCAGCGGCGTTCAAAATGGTTGCACTCGGCAAGCGCTGGCGGAAGCGTCGGCCGGCGTCGGAGCGAGAGGCGGGGAGGGATAGGAGGTCCTTATCGTGAGAGATGATATGGGTGGCGCGGCCGGCGATGGCGAGTTCGATGAACATCGCGTCGCGGGGGTCGCGGTCGAAGACGAATTCAATCGATGGCGTCCAGAACGATTCGGCGCGATATCGCAGTCTCCCGAGCAGTGTCTCGACGTTCTCGACGGTGAGGCCGGGTCGGAGGGCCAGGATTTCCTCGCTGGAGAGGACTTGCAAATACTCCCGAACCACTCCTTTGCTCAGGAGCAAGAGGACGCGGCGCTCGCGACAGGCGTCGAGGAGTCTGGCGGAAGCCGACGTCTCGGAGACCACGCCGCGCAGAACAGTGTTGGTGTCGAGAACAACGCGAGGGAGGGACGCGTCGGCCATGGCCGGTTAGTTCCGGGGCTTGGCCTTCTTGACACGCTTGGCCGGAGGACGGCGCGGCCCACGTGCGCGATCAACGAACGCATCAATCTGGCTTTCCGACAAGTGGCCGAGTGCCTCGCGAAACGGCTTGGTCAGTTCGCTCCAAGACGCGGTGCGGGCGCGCTCGGTGATAGCCAGTCGTTCCTCGATCAAATCGAGCACGTACTCCTCGGGAGTGAGGCCCTCGCGCTCAGCCTCACGCCGCAACATGGACAACTTCTTCTTGGGAAGGTTGCGCACACGCAGTTCGGTTGTGGTTGTGGGCATGGCTGAACCCTTCGATTAGCAAACAAAGTATAGCCATGAAAGCAACGTTCAGGTATCGAAATACTTGGCCTGGGGGTGGTGGACGATGATGGCGTCGGTGGATTGCTCGGGGACGAGCATGTGGTTTTCGGTGAGGTGGACGCCGATGGATTCGGGTTTGAGGAGTTGGATGATTTTGATTCGGTCTTCGAGGCTGGGGCAGGCGCCGTAGCCGAAGCTGAAGCGGGAGCCGCGGTAGCCTTGTTGGAAGAGCTGGGAGATCTTGGTGGCGTCTTCGGAGCCGAAGCCGAGTTCCTGGCGCATGCGTTTGTGCCAGAGTTCGGCGAGCGCTTCGGCGGATTCGACGCCGAAGCCGTGGAGGTAGAGGTAGTCCTGGTATCTGTTGGCCTTGAAGAGTTCCTGGGCGGCGTCGGAGGCTTTGTCGCCGACGGTGACGAGGCTGACGCCGAGGACGTCGTACTCGGCGCTCTCGACGGAGCGGAAGAAGTCGCAGACGCAGAGGCGGCGGCGGGTGTCCTGGCGGGGGAAGCTGAAGCGCATCCACTCGCGCGGGGTACCGATCGGCTTGAGCTTGCAGGGGCCGGCGGAGTGGCAGGTACACCCTTGGAATTCTTCGACGTGGTAGACGATCAGGTCGTCGCCCTGGCTTTGGACGGGGAAGTAGCCGTAGACGACTTTGGGGTCCAGGAGTTTCTCTTTGATGGCGCGCTGCTGAAGGGCCTCGAAAACGGGGCGGGCGGTTTGCTCGATGGTGGCATCGTACTCGTCATCGCCGAGGGCCTTTTTCTTGAAGCCCCATTGGCCGAGAAAGAGGGCGTTGGGATTGATGTAGGGGAAGATCTGGTCGAGGGGGATGCCGGTGACTTCGCGGCGGCCCCAGAAGGGTGGGAGCGGGACGGGGTTGTCGGTTTTGACGTCGGACTTGGCCGGGAGGTTTTCGACGGGTTTGGGCTTGACGGCTTTGGCGGCGAGATCGGCGCGGTGGGTTTCGCGCTGGCGCTGTTCGGCTTGGAGGTCGGCGACAGCGCCGCCGACGATTTTGTCCATGGCGTAGAGACCTTCGAAGGCATCTTTGCAGTAGAGAAGGGGGCCGCGATAGAGGTCGCCGAGGTCTTTGACGGCATAGCTGCGGGTGAGTGCCGCGCCGCCGAGGAGGACGGGGACTTTGACGTCGCGGGCGTTGAGCTCCTCGAGGTTTTCGCGCATCACGTTGACGGATTTGACGAGCAGGCCGGACATGCCGATGGCGTCGGCGCCCTTTTCTTCAGCGGCCTTGAGGATGTCGGCGACGGGCTGCTTGATGCCGAGGTTGTAAACGGTGTAGCCGTTGTTGGTGAGGATGATGTCGACGAGGTTTTTGCCGATGTCGTGAACGTCGCCCTTGACGGTGGCGAGGACGATCTTGCCCTTGGTCTGGCCCTCGATCTTTTCCATGTGTGGCTCGAGGTGGGCGACGGAGGCCTTCATGGTCTCGGCGGATTGAAGGACGAAGGGGAGCTGCATCTGGCCGGAGCCGAAGAGGTCGCCGACGACCTTCATGCCTTCGAGGAGAATGTTGTTGATGATGTCGAGGGGCTTGTACTGGGTCATCGCCTGGTCGAGGTGGGCGGTGAGGTCGCGCTTCTCGCCGTCGATGATGTGATGCTTGAGCTTGTCCTCGAGGGTCATGTCATCGTACTTGCCCTTCTTTTGGGCGGAGGCGGCGGTGGCGCCTTCGTCGGGGAAGAGACCGATGAAATGGGTTAGCGGATCGTGGCCTTCCTTGCGGCGGTCGTAGATGAGATCCATCGCGGCGGCCCACTGCTCGGCGGGGATGCGGTTCTGGGGGAGGATCTTGCTGGCGTGGACGATGGCGCCGGTGAGGCCGGCGTCGCGCATTTCATGGAGGAAGGCGCTGTTGAGGACGATGCGGGCGGAGGGCTTGAGGCCGAAGGAAATGTTGGAGAGGCCGACGACGGTGTGGCACTTGGGGAGGTGCTGGCTGATGAGGCGGGTGCCTTCGATGGTCTCCAGGGCGTTGCGGCGGTCCTCTTCGATCCCGGTGGAGATGGGGAGGACGAGGGGGTCGAAGAGGAGGTCTTCATCGCGGAGGCCGTACTTGACGGCGAGGTCGCGGATGCGGGTGGCGATGGCGAGTTTGCGTTCGCGGGTGCGGGCCATGGCGGCGAGCTTGTCTTCGTCGATGGTGCCGGCGACGACGGCAGCGCCGTAGCGTTTGGCGAGGTGGCAGATTTGGGCGAGTTTTTCTTCGCCGTCCTCGAGGTTCATGGAGTTGAGGACGCAGCGTCCGCCGGCGAGCTTGAGGCCGGCCTCGAGGACGGCGGGGCTGGTGCTGTCGAGCATCAGCGGCGCGGCGATGGAGTTGACGTAGCGGCGGACGACTTCCTTCATGTCGCGGACGCCATCGCGGCCGACGAAGTCGACGCAGACGTCAAGCATGTGGGAGCCGTCGCGCATCTCGTCGCGGGCCATGGAGACGAGGCCGTCGAAGTTGTCTTCCTGGAGGAGGCGCTTGAACTGGCGCGAGCCGTTGGTGTTGGTGCGCTCCGCGACGATGAGATAGCTCAGATCCTGGCGGATGTCGGCGGCGCCGGTGAGGCTGGAGATCTGCGGCTTGTAGGAGATCGACCGAGCCTTGGGTTTGTGATTGTGGCCGAGGGCATCGCAGAGGGTTTTGAGGTGCTCGGGCATGGTGCCGCAGCAGCCACCGACGATGTTGACGCCAAAGTCGTCGACGTAGCGCATGACGCCCTTGGTGAAGTCGGCGGGGTTCATGGGGAAGACGGTTTTGCCGTCGACCATGATGGGCATGCCGGCGTTGGGAAGGGCGCTGACGAAGCGGGGGAAGTTTTCGGCGATGAAGCGAACGGTTTCGGTGAGCTCGTTGGGGCCGAAGGCGCAGTTGAGGCCGAGGACATCGACTTCGGAGTAGGGCTCGATGGCGGCGACGAGGGCGCCGGCGTCTGCGCCGGAGAGCATCTGCTGGCCGGCGGCGGTGTCGAAGGAGGCCTGGATCATCAGGGGGACGCGGCGGCCGAGCTCTTTCATGGCGCGGTTGGCGGCGTTGATGGCGCACTTGATGGCGAGGAGGTCCTGCTGGGTTTCGATGAGGATGACATCGACGCCGCCCTGGATGAGGCCGCGCATCTGGGGGGTGAAGGACTCGTAGAGGGTGTCCCAGTCGGTCATGCCGACGGAGACGAGGCGGCGGGTGGGTCCGACGGAGCCGACGACGTAGCGGGGGCGGCCGGACGTTTCAAAACGGTCGCAGGCGCGGCG
Source organism: Tepidisphaerales bacterium (assembly GCA_038221115.1). Classification (GTDB taxonomy): domain Bacteria; phylum Planctomycetota; class Phycisphaerae; order Tepidisphaerales; family Tepidisphaeraceae; genus JANXVV01. The sequence continues at coordinate 1,115 of JBBRIN010000068.1, read as the reverse complement.
GGCGATCTGGGCGGCGAGGCGATTGACCTCCTCGGCCTTGTCCTGGAGGTTGGCCTCTTCGAGATCGTTGCGGGAGGCGTTGAAGGTGTTGGTCTCGACGGCATCGCAGCCGACGGCGAGAAACTGTTCGTGGATCTCCTGAATGACGTCGGGGCGGGTGAAGTTGAGGACTTCGGAGGCGTTTTCGTGGCCCATCCAGTCGCGGTTGAGATCGAAATGGCGGAGCTGGAGATTGGAGCCCATGGCGCCGTCGAGGACGACGACGCGATGGCGGACGAGATCGAGGAAGGGTTGGCGCATGGGTTAGTTACGGCGTGGCCGCGTCTTGAAGGATCGGCATCCGGATGGGGCAACTGCACGGATTAGCGACTATTCATCCTTCCATCCGGATGAATTGTTGGATAAATGGGGAGGGTTGTCAATAGGTTGGTAAAAATCGAACGGCTCTGTTGTAGTTGGACATTGCAGTTGCTACTAAATGACACGCAGTTGCAACCAACCCGACGCGCGCAAATGAAGCCGGAACGGCTTCCAGCCCTTACAAAACCCTATTCAGTTGCCGATCGAGGGGCCTTTGAAGCCCTTTCGATCCGATCCGTCCGACGCCTTGCGAGGCGGCGGGCTGACTGCCGTTGCGAGCAGACGAATGAGCCGCCCCTCCGCCTCGCGGAAGGGGTAAACCTGCCATTGACGCCGCCAGGCGGTCGCGAACGCTCGTTCGTAAGCCACTCGCATTTTAGTTCTGTGTGATAATTCCAGATCGGCGAGCTTGCGATACTCCCCAAGCAGCTCGCCCATGAACTTCCGCGCGTAGAGGTGGCGGCGGGCGCGGCGGCGTTTGGTGAACCACCGAAGGTCTACAAGCCCATCCGGCCCGTTCTCCTTGAATGCTCGTCGCCAGTTCCAGAGCGTTGACGGGCACGCCTTCATTCCCCGCGACGTGAGAACCCTCGCGTATGTGTCCACAATCTCTCTCACGCGAAAACGCTCCGCCTTGCCGCGCTGGATCAAGTGCGACAGCTCAACCATGGCAAAGCCGCGCCGGACCACCTCCGCCTCATGCTTGGGGAGAAGCCCCGGCGGCAAAGTCTTTCGCACGTACTCAGCAGTCGGCA
>JBBRIN010000067.1:0-10137 GCA_038221115.1 Tepidisphaerales bacterium | reverse complement strand
CCTCCATTGTCCGAAGAATCTTCAACTTCTGTTTCCCCTCCGCCTGATCGGTGCAGCGCGTGATGAAGGCCAGCACCTCGTCGCTCGCCCCGTTCCATCGCCGATGCACGACCAGGCAAAACTGCGATTGGCCTCCAGTGTCTCCCCTCACTTCGACCACCCCGTCTCTATCCTGCCGCAAACAAGGCTCCGCAATCTCACGAAACGCCTTGATCGCCGCATCCCTTACTTCGGCCGGAGAGTTGTCCGGTCGGACGTGTTCAATCACCAGATCCAACCCGCCGCGCAGCACAAAAAACCGAATCGCCTCCGTCGCCTCCACGGCCGCGCCAAGCTCACGAATCGAAATCGAACCCCCGTCACGTGCCATCGCTGCATTCTACCCCCACGTCCGCCGAGCGTAAGCCGGGACCTATGGCTACTGACCTCATCAATCATCGACTCCGATCTCTTCTGCTTTGCGCCTCCTCGCCTCTGCGTTAACTTTTACGCCCTCCCAAAAGACCACATTTTTTTGTGTTGCATTCCAGACTATTTCGCGATATGCTGTCCATATATTCGTAGAATGTTAGGTAAAAACAAAGGAGCCTCCATGCCCCCCACATCCCTCTCGCCCCTGGCCCTCACCCGCCTCACCCGCGACCTCCGCCGCGTCGTCTGCTCGGCCCCTTGGCTCGACGTCTGCCTGGCCGCGATCGAATCCGGCCGCATCCGCCCCAACCAGCGCATCGCCGCCTCCCTCGACAAGGCCCGTCTCTATCCGCCCGGCGGCTGCCCTCGCCCTCATACCCACCGCACCCTCATGCGTCACTGTCATCACTGTGGACACAAATGGTATCCCCCGCATTACTTACACCACAAAAATGGCCCGCGATTTTGCGAAGACTGCATCGCCGCCGCCGCCGTCCCCTACACCGACGAGCGAACTCATACTTCCACGACCGCCTCCCCGAGCGCCGCCGCCATCCACGAGCTCGGCCTGCGCCGTCAGCGCCTGATCGAGCTGCGTCTCCCCGCCGACGATATGGCGTCTCTCCGCCGTGAAATCGCCGCCTTCCAGCGCATTGCCCGACCCCGAATCCGCCCGGCTGTCCCCACCTAATACACAAAAATACCATTCTGGCATCGTGAATGCAGAAATGTCCCCTATGCCCCGCTTATCTATTGAGGGAGGTGATGACGACGCACAACAAAACAACTCCAAACGACGCCGAACCGTCTCGATCGGCGGCTCGCGACGGGATCAATGTGCTCACCCCGCGCCAGCGCCGCACGTGCGCTCTCGCCTGGTGCGATCAACTCACTCGAGCACAAATCGCTGCTGCACACGGCGTGCATCCGGAAGCCATCAAGAAGCGCATCCAACGCGCCCGCCGCCGTCTTCGCGCCGCGGGCATCGATCCGCCCGGCGATTCCCGCCGCCGCCACCGCGCCCCCATCGCTCAACTCAGCGCCTTCCAGAATGTCTGACCTCTCCCGCATTCTGCATTCTCCGTTTTTCATTTTTCCTTTTTCGTTGCCATCCGTCCCCCATTGAGCGGGCCGCCCGCCCCCACTCCGCGTGGTCCGCTTCTCTTTAACCGGACCCACCATGAAACGCCTCACCCTCTTCGCCGTCGCCGCGCTTCTCGTCGGCTGCACCCCGTCCCAGCTCGCCACCCTCCGCACCGACGAGCAATCCGCCGAGCAGCTCTACACCGCCACGACGCAGGCGACGGCTGATGCGCGCGTCGCCGCGGCCTCTCTCCCCGCCAATTCCGCCGCCGCCGCCAGCGCATGGCACGTCATCAGCCAAGCCGAGAAGGTTGAGCAGACGGCCCGTCTCGCGCTGGATCTGGCCAGATCCGCGCTGGACGCCGCGCAGAGGAAGGACGCCGCCGATCCCGCTTTCGCCACGGCCGTCACTCGCGTGATCAGTGCCATCCCGTCACCGTGGACGCCGATCCTCGCGTCGCTGATCCCCGCCGCCATCCCGCTGCTGGTCTCGGTCGTGCAGTCCACCAAGCTGGGCCGCGCGCATCAGGCGATCCTCCAGGTCACCGAGCAACTCGATCAACACAAGACCGCGCTTGCGGCCCTCAAAGAATCCACGCAGCAGCAGCAACCTCCTCAACCTGCCCCCGCCCCCGGGACCACGGACCCGCGTAGCTGAAGTGCCCGGCCCCACGCCCCATCTGCCGCGCGCCACTTCACCCGCCCTCCGTCCAGTCCCGGGGGCTCCGCGGGGAGAGCCCTCTCACCCTCACTTACCGCCAACTTCCAACTGCCTACTGCCTACTTCTTCTCCTCATGCCCCCCCTAAGCACCAACCAACTCGAATCGATCCGGCGTCTTCTTCTCGACCCGCTGCGGGAGACGATCAAGGCCGAGATCGCCCAGAGCCACGACCGCCTCGCCTCGACCCTCGACCGCCTCGCTGAAGATTTCGCCACCCACGCCGATCAGACCGAGCGCCGCATCGCATTGATTGACCGCGAGCTCGCGCGCCAGAAATCGTTCCGCCGCAAACTTGCCGGGCTGTACGCAGCCCTCACCGTGCTCCTGAGCCTCGCCTGGTCGGTGGCCCGCGATAAATTTCTCGCCAACTTCCATTCGAAGGACTGACGGGTAGACTCTGGACGAGCCGGCTGGCACGGCGTAAACTCGAACGGTATATCCAGCTCGCTATAGCTCACTGGCGCCGCACGATGAGCCGATAATCTCACTACAATGTCCGAAGCAACCACCAACTCGACTGCCGCCCAATCCCCCGGGGCCTCGGGCATCCCCGAAATCCATGCCCATGAGTCTCACCGAAGATACAAGCTGATCGATCTGGACAATCGCGAGATCGAGCGCACGGCGTCCGAGCTCGTTGAAGGAAGCAAACTGCTGAACAACCGCGACCTTTGGGTCGCCAATTTCAAAGCCACCATCACCAGCGTTCGCGCCTGATGCGATCGCTTCCAACCAATGCTCCGCATGTCGCTCGTCGATATCCGATCCAATAAAGTCCTCTTTTACTTCGTGCCTCAGTCCGACCGCTACGATCTCAAGCTCGGCGCTGAAATGACCGCTCTCGAAGTTGAACTCGGCGGGAGTGCCGGCATCGGTTACGTCGAGACGCTTCAAGTACCCGAGCGTTCCCTCGAACGCTTCGCCGGCCCCCGATCGCTCCTTGTGTGGAATAGAAACGACGTTCCCTCCGGTGTCTGACTGCACCAAACCCGCCTTTATCGTTCTACCTGCCCATGCCCAACCCACAGCGGCACCTCGATCAATGGAAGCATAACCGTCGTTTTGCCAAAACGATCGACAGCAATTACCGCGACTGGCAAATCACTGTCCCCTCCGCAAGCGTATTCAGTCGCCCGTTCCCTAATCCCGTCCCACCGCCTACCATCCCCCAAAGGCCCCCATGACCCTCCGCCACTCCATCGCCCTCCTCGCGCTCCTCCTCTCGCCGCCCCTCTCCGCCGCCCCCTCCACCCAACCCACGCCGCCAAAATTCCTCATCGGCGTCTGGTACCAGCCCACCTCCAGCTTCCAAAAATGGAAAGACCGCGGCATCAACACCCTCGTCGGCTACGAAAACGAAGGCGGCCAGATCACCCGCGAGCAATGGATCGCAGCCGCGAAGAAGGCGGACCTCTTCTACATCATCAAACCTCCCGATGATCTGGCCGACGTGAAGGACGAGCTTAGCGATCCGCACCTGCTCGCCTACACTCAGCCCGACGAGCCCGACGGCGCGGGCAACGCCACTCCTCAACAGATCAAAGCCAACTACGCCGCCTGGAAAAAGGCCGCCCCCAATCTCCCCGTCTTCCTCAACTTCGACGGCGTCAAAGTGCAATGGCGCCCCGCCGCCGACTACGTCGAATACGCCAAAGGCGCGGACTGGCTGGCGTTCGACAATTACGTCATCAACCGCGGCTCCGGCCCCGAGGCCATCCCTCTCCTCGGCACCCTCCTCGACAAGCTCGCCGAGTGGTCCGGCGCCGACGCGCCAAAGAAGAAACGCTTCCTCGTCGTCGAGTGCTCCGATCAAGACCTCCGCGTTCAGGATTGGCTCCACACCAAGGAAAACCAGCCACAGGGCGAACAATGGGCCGCCAAGATGCGCGCCCCCACCCCCGATGAGATGCGCAAGGAAGTCGACGTCGCCGTCCAGCACGGCGCCAACGGCATCATCTATTTCCCCGACCAGATCGGGCGCGGCTGGGAATCGTTCGACGGCGCCACCCCGGAGCTCGTCGATGCCATGAAACAAATCAACGCCAAACTCACCGGCGCCACCGCCAAAGCGTCGCCGGAAGAGATCGCCCGCACGAAGCCTGCCCCCGCCCCTGCCCCCGACCCGGCTCCGCTCGAAGGCAAAGAGATCACGATCGACGGGGTCACGTATACGCTGCACCGCAAGCAATGACGCGAACAATTTCGAATAACGAAATTCGAATTCACGAATCAATGACGAATCTCGAATGACCGAAAAGGCCGCCATGCCTCGTTCGTGAATTCACATTTCGTCCTTCGTAATTCATTCGTGTATTCGAATTTCGTCATTCGTTATTCGTAACTCCTCCCTCCCCCCAAGCCCCACCACGAGCCCCCATGACCCCCACCACCTCCGGCTCTCCCTCCATCGCCAACCGCTGGCTCAACGGCTCCGCCACCGTCCTCTGGATCGGCGACTCCATCGGCCAAGCCTTCGAAAACCGCCTCTTTCAGGCGCTTCGCGTCACCCCCGCCGGCATCGGCATGCGCGGCAGCAGCTTCGGATCCATCAGCAGCACCACCTGGCACACCGGTGGCCCGGGCGGCCTGGGCGCGGCGGGGCTGCTCACCGAACGCAACTACTCGCCTTTTCCCACGCGAGAATCCGTGTTCAACGGCACCGCCGTCCCCGTCGCGGGGTTCCCGATCGCGCTTGCGGCGCGCTTCGCCTCCGACACCACCGAGTCCCTGCTCCTCGCCTCGCGCAACACGCTCACTTTCGGCGGCGTCGATTGGCTTGCCGGCCAGCCCTCACTCCGCCTTCGCGCCATCCTCTACCGCAACGCCGCCTCCAGCTCCGCCATCGGCCGCGCCGAAGTCCGCGGCAGCGCCAGCACCTCGACCCTCAAGGGCGCCGGCCCCTACCTGACCCTCGCATCCGCCACCCCCGGCTATCTCGCCGACGAATTTCCCGTCATCGCCCCGGCTGTCGGCGAAGACTGCATAGTGGAGTGCCAGAGCTTCGAAGGGGCGACACCGACCGCTTCCACCAATTTCATCCTCTGCTGCGCCATCCTCTCGACCACCAAACCTGGCCTCACCGTCATCCCCGCGAACAGCGGTGGCTGGGACGTCCTCCGCTGGCTCGACAACACCATCATCAGCGACAACGCGCTCGCGGGTGTGTTGCCGCTTCTGAATCTCACCGACATTGTCATCTCCCTCGGCCAGAATAATCCCGGCGCACAAACCGCCGCGCAGTTCCAGGTCTCTCTGCTCCAGCTCGTCGATCGCCTCCGCATCGCAGCGCCGGGCGCATCGATCATCTTTCTTCCGACCTACGACACCAACAATCCGTCCACCAACAACGCCCCGCACCTCGCCGGCTTTGCCGACGCTCACTATGCCGCCCAGCAACTCACGCCCAACAGCGCGTTCCTTAACCTGTTTTCCGCCGCCGGCACGTTCGCGCAGAACAACGCGCTCAGCTTCTACGCCGACGGCGTCCATCCCACCGAGCCGGGCAAACTTTACTTTCTGCAAACCCTCCAAAGCCTTCTCGATGCGCTTCTCGCCGACGCCCGCACCACCGCCGCCGGCCGCTATGCCGCGCAGCGCGACATCGAAGACGCCTTCGGCCGCGACAACGTCCTCACCTGGTCGCGTTCCGACGCCAGCGCCACCGACGCCGATATCTCGCGCATCCAGCGCGCGCTCGACCACGCCGACGCCGCCATCGACGACTTCTTCCGCGACGGCCCCTATGCCGTTCCGCTGCAGATTCCCAACCCGACGCTCGCAAGATGGTCCGCGACCCTGGCCGGCATCGCGCTCTACCGTTCCCGCCCGAACATAAGCACCGGCTCTTCGACCAGCGCCTCGCTCACCCTCGGCGGCGCGCTTTCTCTTACCGCCTCCACGAACGCTTCTAGCAGCACCGACCCGTTCTCCACGCGCCTCGCCGACGTTCGAGCCGAGATGGCCCACTACAAATCCGGCGTGCTGCGCCTGCAATCCTCGCCCGCGCTACCGACGCTTGCCGAAGCTCCGTCGATCCTCAGCTGAGATCACCTCCCACCCCATGCAAACCCATCACCTTCCCATCACCGACCTTCTTCCCGACCCCGCCAACGCCCGCCGCCACAACGCCCGCAACGTAGCATCCATCACCGCTTCCCTCGCCCGTTTCGGCCAGCAAAGGCCCATCGTCATCGACGCCAACAACGTCGTCCGCGCCGGCAACGGCACGCTCGCCGCCGCCAAATCCCTCGGCTGGACTCACATCGATTGCGTCCGCACAGAGCTGCTCGGCGTCGAAGCCGGCGCCTTCGCCATCGCCGACAATCGCTCCGCCGAACTGGCCGATTGGGATCCCGACCTCCTTGCCGCGGCGTTGGCCGACCCCGCCATCGGTGACCTCGCCTTCGATAAGGACGAGCTCGAACGCATCCTCAAACAACCGCCCCCTGAAGTTCCCGCCGATCTCCTCGAGCCGCCACCCGAACTTTCCGACCGCTTCCAACTGCTCGTCACCTGCCCCGACGAACTTGCTCAACAAGACATCTATCACCGCCTCAGCAAAGAAGGTCTCTGCTGCCGAGTGATCACGCTTTGAACGTGGCATGGCCTTTCAGCCCGAGCAAATCACCTTTAGAGCACCCCCTCCATCTCATGCCAAAGATCACCGCCCAAATCACCTGCCCTCTCCACGACTCCTTCCGCGTCCGCCAGATCGCCGGCCTCTTCGACCTGGCCCTCCCATCGGAATCCACCGAACAGTTCTCCGTCGATCTCCCCGCTCTGGATGAAAACTGGCAAATCGGCGTCATCGTCGGCCCCTCCGGCTCGGGCAAATCCACCATCGCCCACGCCGCCTTCCCCAACGCCCTCTATAGCTCCCACCTATGGCCCCCAAACCGCGCCGTCATCGACGCTTTCGACACAAACCTGTCAATCAAACAAATCACAACCACCCTCACGTCCGTCGGCTTTTCCAGCCCCCCAGGTTGGCTTAAGCCATACCAAGTTCTCAGCAACGGCGAAAAATTCCGCTGCGACCTCGCGATGGCCTTGCTGAACCCTGAACCCCGAACCCTGAACCCTCTCATCGCCTTCGACGAATTCACCTCCGTCGTCGACCGCACCGTCGCCAGGATCGCCTCGGCGGCCCTCTCCAAATCCATCCGCGCTGGCCGCATCGCCAGGCGATTCGTCGCGATCACCTGCCACTACGACATTCTCCCCTGGCTCGAGCCGGACTGGGTCCTTGACATGGCAACCGGCGAACTCGCCAGAGGGCGTCTTCATCGACCTCCAATCCCGCTCGAAATCCGCCGCGCCAACACCAAAGCCTGGTCTGTCTTCAAACGTCATCACTATCTAAGCGCCAAGCTTCATCCGTCGGCCGCGTGCTTCGTCGGCTACGTCGATGGCACGCCCGCCACCGTCACCGCCGTCATCCCCTTCCCCCACCCCAAGCGCCCCGGCTACCGCGAACACCGCACCGTCTGTCTCCCCGACTTCCAGGGCGTCGGCCTGGGCTCCGCCATGAGCAACTTCATCGCCTCCCTCTATGTCGCGACGGGCGAGCCGTATTTCTCGACCACCAGCCACCCCGCCTTGATCCGCCACCGCACGCGATCCCGGTTTTGGCGCACGGTGAGATCACCTCAACTGATGACCCATCCTCATGCCGCCAGATCCCTCTCACGAAGCACCAGCCTCCACCGCCTCACCGCCAGCTTCGAATTCGTTGGTCCTCCGCGTTGTTGTGAAGCGGCCACGTTCCACATCGGCTGCGCCCAACCCTTCCCCTGAACCGCCGCCGCCGCTCGACGTCACTATCCCCGCTCTCGCCTACAAGGGCATGTCCGACGCCGACATCGCCGCGTATCTGCGGCTTACCATAGAAGACATCCGCCCGCACCTGAATCGCGAGGTCGCCCGCGCCCGGGCGCTCCGCCGCCACGAGCTCCGCCGGGCGCAGTGGAAAGCCGCGATGGAGGGGAGCGTGCAGCTGCTCACTCTTTTAGGCAAACACGAGCTCGGCCAAGGCGAGTCTCAACCCCAGCCGCCCGATGTCACGATCGTCCGCCGCCTCGTCGAGCGCCCCGCGCCCCCACCGGCTCCCTCCAACCATAAAGACCGAACATCACCACGAAGTCACGAAGGCACGAAGTAACACGAATCAAAAACCCAACGGAATTCCTTTGTGTCCCTTCGTGCCTTCGTCGATTCGTGTTAATCCCCCTGTTTTCGTCCGCCGCCGCCTCCCCAACACCACCCCCCCGATCCCCAACAGCACCAAACCCGGAGGCTCCGGCACCACTCCCCCATCCGGCGCCGCCCCCGCCGGAATCACGTAGTTGCTGACCAATTGCGCCAGCGTGCCCTTATACACATCCAGATCCACGTTCCCGCTCGGCCCCCCCGGCAGCCGCCCCGTGCTCGTGTACTGCCAGAACTCATACGCCCCATTCCAAGGCCCCGTCACCGATGGATTGCTCGCCGGATCGGTATGGTCATAGCTCGCGATCCAAAGCTTGTTCACTGTGACTGCCGATGTCAGGTAGGTCTGCGCGAAGTTCGGATACGTGTAGACCACCGGATGTACGCCGGTCTTGGCGAACACCTCGGCGCACCACGCGTTTGCCCATGCGTCCAGCGACGTCGCCCCCACGTGCGCGCCCGCCCCCGTCTCCAGGTCCAGCGACGGGACCAGGAAGCCCGGCCCGAATCCGTTCACGCTGTTCTTCGCCGGGTTGCTGATCCCCTTGATGTAATTGATAAAATAATCCGCCTCGGCGACCGGCGTGTTGCTCTCCGGGTGCGCAAAATCATACGCCCCGACGTACATCCCTGCCGCCTTGGCGCCCGCCAGATTGATCCCGGTGTTCGCGTCCTCAAACCCGACGCCCTCGGTCCCCTTCACCCACGCAAAATCCTTCCCCCCGCCGGCGATGAGCGGCCAGTTCATCGTCCCGTTGCCGGCGTATACATCCAACCCATACACCACCGCCCGCGCCGGCGCACACACCGCCACCAGCGCAACAACGACGACAACTCCCCGCGCCACCGCGCGGCAGAGGAACGAATCAGGCATTTCGCTCTCCTACATCAAGGAACGTCCCAGAATACACCGCCCGCCGCGCCCCCCGCAACTGCAATCAATTTTTGTAAAACCGCGACCGCCTGTCGCGGTCTACCCGCGGCCCTGCACTTCCTTCGATTAAACTGGGCATCCTCTAACCTCTGTAACGTCCACCCCCCCGCGCCGGGCACTTATTTCCCTTGCGATAATAATTCCCAAATGCTCTGATATATCTCCCGCGATCGCAGGGTTTGTTGCTGCTGTCGGCCGCGGACCGGAGAGTTCGGGAGAGCCGTTCCATGAGTCGTGCCGCCGTTGCCACCCGGATGCTGGCCATCGCCTGCATCTGCTCTACGTTCGCCCCTGCCGCGCGCGGTCTTCCGGTCACCCTTGTCGCCGACGGCTTCACCACCGGCGCGAGCAAGTATACCGCCGCCACCACCCTGCAAAACCAGAACCCCGGCATCCCCAACTTCACCGGCCCCTGGAACCAGGGCGCAGGCTCCACCAATTTCGCCATCAACGCGACCGGCTTCTCCTCCGCCGTCGTCACCTACGAGACCGGCGGCTCGGTCCTCTTCGTCGGCTCGCCCACCGACACCCCCGACATCCTCGGCCGCACCGTCACCGTCCCCGCCTCCTCCACCTATTACATGTCCGCCATCGTCAACCGCGGCAACGCCAACTCCATCAACCCCGGCGCCTACTGCCTCATGGGCTTCGGCAATTCCGTCCAGCCCACCCTCGTCAGCTCCGGTTCCACCCTCCAGGGCGTCTACATCGGCTACGCCCAGAACGGCTCCACCAGCTCCGGCGGCACCCTCGACGATTTCGGCGACCTCGTCATCCGC
>JBBRIN010000066.1:0-10274 GCA_038221115.1 Tepidisphaerales bacterium | reverse complement strand
TGAATCGTGGTGCATCATCATCGGCATCGGGCAGATGCCGGCGTCGCGCAGCCGATTGAACGCCTCGGTCGTCTTGTCCACGCTTTGGCCCTTGTTGACCAGCGTCGCGGTCATGTCTTCAACCCCAAGCCATAACGCCCGGCAGCCCGAATCGTGAATCAGCCCGAGATGGTCCTTCATCTGAAGCGTGTCGTGGACGGTCACCTCGGTATGCCAGCGGATCTTGCGCCGGAGGGGAACGCCGTCGAACTCCGCGCTGGCCAGCGTCTGCACGATGTCGAGCGTGCGGGCCTTGTTGTTGAAGAAATTGTCGTCGGCCCCGAAGAAGTATTTGAGGCCGTACTCCTTGTTCAGTCGCCACATTTCCTCGGCCATCCGCCCGCTGCTCTTCGTGCGGTATTGTCGCTGGTTGTAGGCCGGGATCGGGCAATACTGGCACGCGAACTTGCAGCCGAACGTCAAGACGATCGAGCTGATCGGGCTCAGCCTGCGGATGCGATTCGCCGGCACCGCCTCCGAGGCCAGCGTCGCCTTTCGGCTCGGCGGTTCGAGCAGGCGATAACCGAGCACCGAGTCGGCCATTTCATCGAGGTTGCCCAGCAGGCGCTGAATGCCGGTGTCCACGAGCTCCTGTGGGATGCCATCGCGATCGCCGCGCGGGTAAACCAGCCCCGGCACTTCGTCCAGTGCTCCGCTATCGCGCGCGCGGTAGAAAGCCGATCGCATCGATTCGCCATCGGCGCGGACACTGAGCACCACTTCGAGCAGATTCAGCAGCACGTACTCTTCGCCGGTGACGACGACATCGGCGCTGGTCGGGTCAGCCGGGTTGCCGCTGAACAACTCGTAAGGTTGATACACCGCGTGCGGTCCACCGGCGATGATGAGCGGGCGATGCGCCGGGTCGATCCGCCGCGCGTCGCGGATCATCTCCATGCACTGGTCCGAGTGCAGGCCCATGCTCGATACCATGAACAGGTCGGGCACGCGCCCGTCAAGCTTCATCTGCGAGGGCTTAAATCGCTTGTTCCACTGCTGTAGCACGATGCGCGTCTTATGAAACCCCGCATCGACCATCGCCGAGCCGATCGAACGCACGCCGGCCGGCGCCATCCGCGTGTCCGCGTAGATGAACGGCAGCATGCGCGTTCGGTGATCGAACGCGCACGCGATCACGGTCACCAGATCGTGCCGCGCCGCCACCTGCCGCAGGCGCAGACGAAGGCTCGCAAGCTGACCGGGGCGAAGAAGCTCATCGCCTCGGGATCGGCGGGGAAGTTCCATGTTCGACAACTCCTGCTAAGGCTCGCACCCCATCCCTTCCTACGCGAGCGTTTTTGACGGTCCGGGAGAACCGCAGCGGCTCCGCCACTAAACAATTCGTCCAGGACAGGCGCGCATCCTCACACGCGCCGCAAGTTCGGTCAACCCAATGCCCCGGCTTTTGGCGGTTTCCGACGCCCCATCCCCCTCCTAAATCCACTGATTCCGAATGATCTTCATCGCGTCAAAGTCTTCGTGATTGAACCACTCGGGGCACTCCTCACCCGGAATGAAACGCCGGAAAAATGCGTCGGCTTCGTTTTGGATGGTCTCCTGAAGCTGTCCGAGCGTAATCCGCTTCGCGTACGTGTCATCCTCCACACTCAACAGCTTCAGCGCCTCCTGCCCGCAGTGACGGCGCACCAGGTCCGCCAGGTTGCGGTAAAACATCCAGATCTCGTCGTCCGGATACGCCGGTGGATTGCAATGCCGGTTGATCGCGTGCCGGTAATACTTCAGCTTTTCCGACCAGGCGAGGTATGGATTCCGCGCGAGCGTGATGTACTGACCCACCTTGAACGCCTCGTGCGCGTGGACATCCCCGGCCTTGTCCGCTCGGTGAACGTACTTCGCGTAGTACGTTTCGGAATGGCCTATCTCGGGCATGGGAGGTAATGTCCGGGGCACGGCAGTCCTCCTGAGGCTCCCCAAAATGTCAGAACCCGGCCCATCCGGTCCCGGCTACGGATGGGCGGCACCTCAAGCACTTCGAACGAATTGACGCAAGTAATTGTATCGACTTCCACGCCGGAATTGCAACCTTCGCTTGCCGGTCTCAGGTAGGATCTTTTTTATCCAAAAGCACGGCGTATAACTCGGCTTTTCGGGGATGACCTTCAATCCAGGCCTTGATCGCCTTGATCTTTTCCAGATCTTCCACGCCAATCTTCTCCCGCACGATCCGCTCGTGGCCTTGCTCGCGTTCCTGCCGAGCGACCTCAGCTTGCCAAGCATCCGACGCGATGAAATGCAGTCGCTCGTGAATGTGGCGGCTCTTGAGGTTCTCCCATTCGTTTGCATCGAGCCAGAACCCCCCGCATGTGGCGCAGCGATCGACGACGAACTGAATTCCATGCCCCACCTTCAGCCGACGCATGAATCGCCCGCAGTCCGGGCAGAATTTCGGCGTCTCCCCCTGCTTCACCACAACGTTCCGCGGGTGCTCGGCCGGCGGCGGCTCGGGCGAACTCACGGTGCGCGTTTCCAGCCACTTCCAATAGTCCTTGGAAGCGATCCACTGCCCCTGGCATTGCGGGCACGGATGCGCAGCCAGATCCCCGTCGATCGTGCCCGAGGCAAGCACAGCGGTTTTGCAAACGGGGCAGTTCAGACGTCGTTCCGGCATGGCGAGGCATCCCTTCTACTGATCTATCGGCCAACCGCGCCAAGAACCTACGGTTGCGTCGCTGCATCGGCGGCACGCCGCTTGGGAGACCGGCGCGTCGTGGCCGGTGAAGTCGCCGCCGGAGCAGTCGTCGCCGCTTGGGTGGCCGGTTGACTCGTCGGCCGACCGTAGCGCGCCACCTTCTCCTGATCCTTAAGGTAGTGTTGGAAACGGTCCACCTCATACAGGAGCTTCCGCCGTTCCGCCCAACCCGTGTGCCGGTCGGCGTCGGCGTACACCTGCTGTTGAACTTCCGGCGGCACCTTCGCCGCCCATTGGTCCCGGATCTGGATGTCCTCCGTCGACGCCGTTGGAATAGATGTGCAGGAGGGGTTGGCGAACAGCAAAACAAGCGGAATTGCGAATCGTTTCATCGAAGGCAGTTTAGCGGAATTGAACCCAAGGGCGAGCCAACCAAAAAGCCCGGCGCCTGAGCCGGGCCTGATGGTCAATACTTCCTGGAATGCGCTGAGCCGAAGACGACTCCGCCGCCAACCGCTTTACTTCGCCGGCTTCGCCGCCAGTGCCTTCTCTACACCAGCCACCAGCTTCGAATCCTCCGGCTGCGTCTTCGGATCAAAACGCCCGATCAGCGCCCCGTTGCGATCCACGAGGAATTTGCCAAAGTTCCACGTGATCTCACCCGCCATGTCCCCCGCCGTCGAGGGCTCAGTCAGGAACTTGTACACCGCCGCCTTCTCCTGCCCCTTCACGGTGATCTTCGACATCATCGGAAAGCTCACGTTGTACTTGCCCGTGCAGAATTCCTTGATCTGCGCGTTCGTCCCCGGCTCCTGCGACATGAAGTCGTTCGCCGGGAAACCGAGAATCACCAACCCCTGATCCTTGTACTTCTCGTACATCGCCTCCAGCCCCTTGTACTGCGGCGTGTTCCCACATTTGCTCGCGACGTTCACGATCAACACGACCTTCCCCTTGTAGTCCGCCAGGTTTTGTTCCTTGCCGTCGATGTCCTTCACCGTCCCCTGAAGCGGCGACTTGTCCGCCGGCTTAGCCGTCGGCTCTTTCACGACGTCCTTCGCCTTGGCGGCGGCGAAAGCGACCGTGGCAACAAGGGCAATGCCAACGATGGGGACGAGATAGCGGAGCGTGGTTTGAAACATGGCAATCCTCCGAAAGTTGATGATGGATAGACACAGGACCCGACGATCATACCGCCGAAGAGGCGAAATGTTATGCCCGACGTCGCGTCCGTCAGAGCAGGCGAGTGCCTCAGAAACTTGAACTTTACCCCCCCCACCTTATCCTCTGCTCCCATGATGCTCCCACCCGTGCCGCGCGTGGGCTCAGCGTCCCCACTGGAGGCCTCTTTGCCGCATCTTCGTCCCTTTCCCGCCATTCGATTCTCCCGACGCGACGGCACCGACGTCTCCAACCTCATCGCGCCGCCGTTCGACGTGCAGGATGCCGCCTCCAAGTCCGCGCTCCAGGCCAAGGACCCCCACAACATCGTCAACATCGATCTCCCCCACCTGCCTCCCAAAGCCGCCGGCCCGATCGAAAAATACCAGGTCGCCAACACCACGCTCGACGCGTGGCTCAACCGCGGCGTCCTGATCCAGGACCCCCGGCCGGGCTTCTATCCCTACGCTCAAAGCTTCCCCCACCACGGCCGCACCCTCCACCGCCACGGCTTTTTCGCCACCGTCCGCCTTTCCCCCTTTGGCGAGGGCCACGTCGTTCCGCACGAGAAAACTTATCAGGGCGCCATCGAAGATCGCCTGGCGCTGATGCGCGAGACGCAATGTCAGATGTCGCCGATCTTCTGCCTCTACAACGATCTCAAAAACGAAGTCGCCGGCCTGCTCTACCACGACCTCGGCCGACCCGAAATCAGCGGCACGCTCGACGACATCAAGCACGACCTCTGGAGCATTCACGACACCCACGTCATCCATCGCGTGACCGACCTGATGGGCACCAAGCCGATCTACATCGCCGATGGCCATCACCGCTACACCACCGCCCTGGCCTATCAACAGGAAATGATCGAAAAAAACGGCGGCCCCCTGCCGCCCAACCACCCCGCCAACAGCTGCATGGTCGTGCTCATCGCGATGCAGGATGACGGCCTCATCATCCAGCCGACCCATCGCCTCATCGGCAACCTGGCCTGGTTCGACGTCGACGCGCTGGCCGCGTCTCTCGGAGCCAACGGCGAACTGATCGACACCAAACTCGCCCCGGAAATGATCGCCAACTGGGCCGACGAAGTCCTCCCCAAAAAGCCGCCCCACACCTTCGGCATCTTCGACGGAAAAACCCGGCACCTGCACGAGCTTCGTCTAAAAAACGCCGACGTCCTCAAGGACCTCGAACCCACCCAAAGCGAATCCTGGCGGCGGCTCGATGTCGCCATCCTCCAGCGCTATCTGCTCGATGAGCTGATCCAACCCGCGTTCGCCGACGGCAAGGACCCCATCAAAGGCTACACCGCCGACGCCAAAACCATCGCCCCTCAAGTCGATGGCGACGCATACCAGATGGCCATCCTTCTGCAAAGCACGCCCCTGCACTCACTGGAAGAGCTGGGCCGCCACAACGAAGTTATGCCCCAGAAGAGCACCTATTTCTACCCCAAGCTCGCCACCGGAATGGTGATCAATTCGCTGCGGTGAATCGCGCGGACGACGGACTTCGACGGCGTGATGCTGATTCCCTCGGACCCCCTACCCCAGCGCCTTACGCACCGCCTCCCGGGTCTTCTCCAACGCCGCCTGCGCCACCTTCGGCGGGCTCTGCTTCCAGTAATCCTTATTAAACAACTCCACCGACAAATACCCGCTGAACCCGATGTCGCGCAGGGTACGGAACAAATCGCCAAGCGGCGCCGCCCCATCCCCGGGGAAAACCCGGTGCGCGTCCGTCAACTGCTCGCGCGGCAGATCCGGATAGTCATTCGTGTGAATCACCGGCAGCGCCGCCCCATGCAGCAACTTCAACCCCTCCAGCGGCGACCCACCCTTGTGCAAATGATATACATCCAGCAACAGGCTCGGCGATTCCCCTCCCGACTGCGCCGCCACGTAACACACCTCTCCCAGGTTCCGCAGCACCCGCGCATGCCCCCACAACTCCAGCTCCGGCGTAATCCCCATCTGCTTCCCTAAATCCTGAATCGCACGAAATCGCTCCGCCGCCTTATCCAGCGGCGGCACCGGCTCATTCCCCTTCTGTCCCGATGCCGGCGCCGCGATCCGAGTGCCGCCGATCTGCGCGACCAACTCCATATCGTGCTTCATCTGCTCCAACCCCTTGGCCCGCTTGGCATCGTCATCCACGATCCACTCGGCGAACGCGATCGCGCTCGGCACCGCCAAACCATGATCCGCGATCCGCTTCCGCAGATCCGCCAGCGATCCCCCATTCTTCACGTACCGCTCAATCTCGCTGACCCACGGCTCCATCCCGCTAAACCCCGTCTTGGCAATCAGGTCCACCACATCCCCCAGCGGCAAATTCTGCCCCCGAATCGTGCTCGTGTTCAGGCAATACCCGAACGGCTCAGCCCCCTGCTTCGGCGCTTCCGCCGGAGCGGCTGAAACCGCGGTCGAAGCGGCCAGTGCCGCGGTAACACTCAAAACTTGCCGGCGCGTCGGTGGCGTTTGCATGGTCCTCCAATGATTTAAGCCGCGAATTGTACTGGGAAGCCGTCGCTTTGTTCAGTGGCCGCCAAGCTTAATGCGGCGCCGCTCCCCCCGCCTCTGGTGTCCGCCGCACCCCCGCCTATAATTCGCGCGGGCCGCCCCAATTCGCGGCGCTCAGTCACGTATCTTTGCTCTTACCGGAAGGGAGCGGCGTTGCCAGACCGCTATTTCCAGCACACTTTTGAAAACGGCCTCACGCTTCTCGGCGAAAAGATGCCCGGCATGCAGTCCGCCGGCATGACCTTTCTCGTCGCCGCCGGCGCCGCCACCGACCCCATCGACCGCTGCGGCTCGGCCACCGTCCTGTCCGACCTCGTCCTGCGCGGCGCAGGCGCGCTCGACAGCCGCCAGCTCACCGACTATCTCGACAGCCTCGGCCTCCAGCGCAGCAGCAGCGTCGGCATCCACCACACGCGCTTCGGCTGCGCCGCCGTCGCCGACAAGGTCATCACGTCCCTCGCCGCCTACGCCGACATCGTCCGACGCCCCCACATGCCCGAGGCTGGCTTTGACGCCGCCCGCGATCTGTCGCTCCAGGCGCTCGCCGGCATTGATGATGAGCCGCGCCAGAAGCTCATGATCAAGCTCCGCGAATGGCACTTCCCCTCACCCTACAGCCGCAACACGATGGGCGAAAAGGAACACCTCGAAAAGCTCACCCTCGGCCTCTGCAAGGTCGACTTCGTCGAGCGCTATCAACCGCGCAGCGCCATCCTCGCCCTCGCCGGCAACATCGACTTCGCGCAGATCAGAGCCGAGGTCGAAAAACATTTTGGCAACTGGCATGCCCGCACGCCCGAGCCCCTGAAGCTCATGCCCCCACCCGGCAACTTCCGCCACGAGGACCAGAAGAGCGAGCAGACTCACATCGGCATCGCCTATCCCTCCATCCCCGAAACGCACGACGATTACTACACGATGCGCCTCGCGATGGAAGTCCTCAGCGGCGGGATGAGCGGCCGCCTCTTCACCGAAATCCGCGAGAAACGCGCCCTCGTCTACAACGTCTGGGCCGGCTACACGAGCCTCAAGGGCCAGGGCAGCATCCTCGGCTACGCCGGCACCAGCAACGAGCGCGCCCAGGCCACCCTCGATACGTTCATCCACGAGCTCTACCGCCTCCAGGAAGGCGTCGCCCAAGCCGAGCTCGAACGCGCTAAGACCGGCCTCAAAGCCAGCACCGTCATGCAGGGCGAATCCACCAGCGCCCGCGCCGGCGCCATCGCGCACGACTTTTTCATGCGCGGCCGCATCCGCACCCTCGAAGAGATCAAATCCGCCATCGACGCCGTCACCCTCGATAAGGTCAACGACTGGCTGAAAAAGAACAAGCCGGGCCCATTCACCATCGTGACGGTCGGGCCCAAGGAATTGAAGGTGCCATCCTAAACTCTCCCTCGCCCCTGTACTCAGGGGAGAGGGCCGGCGTGAGGGGCGTATTCGAGATTTCGGATGACTCAGCTACGCCAGCTGCTCGGCAATAGTAAAGACCCCCTCACCCCCACCCTCTCCCCCGAGTACGGGGGCGAGGGGGCGGACCCCTGACCACGGACAAATAATGCTGACGTTTCAACACAAGCAACTCCCCAACGGCCTCGACATCGTCGCCGAGATCAACCCCGACTCCCACTCCGTCGCGATGGGCCTCTTCGTCAAGACCGGCGCCCGCGATGAAATGCGCGACGTCAACGGCGTCTCCCACTTCCTCGAGCACATGATGTTCAAAGGCTCCCTCAAATACACCTGGGAGGACGTCAACCGCATCTTCGACGAGCTGGGCGCCCGCTACAACGCGTTCACCAGCCAGGAAATGACCGCGTACTATGCCAACGTCCTGCCCGAGTTCACCGACCGCGCCGTCGAGCATTTATCTCACCTCCTGCGCCCCGCCATACGGGTCGAGGACTTCACCACCGAAAAGAAGGTCATCCTCGAAGAGATCGCGATGTACCTCGACGACCCGGGCCACCGCCTCTACGAGGACCTCATGGAGTCCCACTTCGGCCCCCACCCGCTCTCCATGAGCGTGCTGGGCACGAGCGCTTCCATCGCCAAGCTCGAGCAGCCGCAGATGAAGGAGTATTTCCAGCGCCGCTACGGCCCGGGCAACATGGTCTTCGTCGCCACCGGCCGCCTTCAGTTCGACGAAATCGTCCGCCTGGCAGAGAAGTACATGGGCCAATGGCCTCGCGTGAACGCCCCGCGCCAGCAGCCCGCGCCCCTCTACAAGCCGCAGCGCAAGTTCCTCACCGACCCAAAGCTCAACCGCCAGTACACGATGGGCATGACCCCCGGCCCCAGCGCCCAGGACGACCGCCGCTTCGCCGCCATAGTCCTCAGCGACGTCGTCGGCGACGCCGAGGGCAGCCGCTTCTACTGGGCACTCGTCGACAACGCCATCGCCGAAGACGCCGACTTCGGCTTCTACCCCCACGACGCCTGCGGCTCGTTCTACATCTCCCTCACCACCGAGCCCGAACGCTCCGAAAAAGCCCTCGATATCGCCCTCAAGGAGCTCGAAAAGGTAAAGACCGACCTGAAAGACGACGAGGTCGAGCGCGCCAAAAACAAAATCTCCACCAGCATCGTCCTCTCCGGCGAAGTCCCCCTCGGCCGCATGCGCGCCATCGGCGGCCAATGGACCTACAACCAGGAATACCGCTCCCTCGAAAAGGACATGGCCACCCTCCAGGCCGTAACCACCGAATCCCTCCGCCAGCTAATGCGCGATTACCCGTTCGATCCAATGACCATCGTCAGCCTCGGGCCAGGAGAGAAAGAAACGTCCTGAACCCGGCCACACGAGGTCAGTTATGAGCCAGCCAAACGTCGAACAAATCCTTCGCAAGGTTCAATCACTTTCGGACGAAGACCGCACGCTGTTCGATCGACGACTCGCCGAGCTCGACGAAGCGCAGTGGCGCGCAGAGGCGGAAGTCGCTCGCGAAAAGGCGCGCGCCGACGGCGTGGATCAAGCGCATATCGATCGCACCATTGAACGGCTCCGCTAATTGGCGCGCCCATCTACGCAGTGACAAAGGGCCTCACACCCACGTATTGGCTGGCGGTGGAATGGGGGACTTACCTCGCCGTCGCCATCGGGACAGTTTTTATTCATCGCAGCCGCTTAAGGGCTTGATTTGTGAAGCATATTGTTGCCCTGGCATCCGGTAGGATTATGCGGTGCGTCGCCCTCCCCGCCTCATTCGCTTTGTGCTTTACGTGTTGGCGCTGCTGCTGTTGGGCGCAATGGCGACATACGCCGTGGCGGCGCTGCGAGCGAGGAGACATATCCCCCCGCACATCTTCAATGCCGTCATGGCGTCGATGGTGGGCTTCTTTGTTTTGTTCGGCGTCACTTTTCCGGGTGTATCGTGGTTCAGACGAGTGGGGCCGATCCGGCAGCGCAAACGGGAGCGTCGCCGCAAAGCTCAAGGCCTCTGCCCTACTTGTGGATACGATATTCGCGCCACCCGAGAAAGGTGCCCCGAATGCGGAGCGGTGCCGACCATTACGAAGAGGCGGTGAAACGTTACCACTTCCGGCGTTCCAAACTCCAACATGCATTTTTTTTGAATTTTACCCAAACTAAAACCTATCCAGTGCGTCTATATAATATGTCGCACTCGCATCTTTACTCCATCCAACATTGCATATTTGCATAAAGAAAAAGCCATGTGCCCTACCCCCCAAAAACCCTGAAAGACGAAAAGACGAACCAGGCAATTACAAAAACGCGTAAGTCTAGCTTCCCATCTTCACAGACAGCGTAAATGAGCGGACCGAAACGCCGAGTTGGTCCGATTGATCAATGATTAACCTGACCAACCTGACCAACCTGACCAACCTGACCAACCTGACCAACCTGATCAACCGGTAAGTGCAACATTCATGCAAAC
>JBBRIN010000065.1:0-10350 GCA_038221115.1 Tepidisphaerales bacterium | reverse complement strand
CCTCGCCGCGGCGTTGCGGGAATGGCTGCAAACCGGGAAGCTACCGGCACTGCCGGGGAAGATCGTTGCAGACGGGTGATGTGTTACTGAAAATCAAAGCTGTAAGTGAATCCCGCCGCGGCATCGTCGGGGGACGCATCGGTCGCACCGGTGAAACTCACGATCGATGGAATGCCCGGCGTTACGAAGCCGTTGTTGCTGAACATGGCGGTGGGAGGGGCATTCAGAATCGGGAAGGTGGTGGTGTAGTCGGTGTAGAGGCCGTAGGCATCGGTTACGCGGGCGCGGATCGTGGCGGTCGCTGGTCCGCTTTGGAAGTACGAGCCGGGGACATCGATCGACGCGTCGGCACTGTTGGCAATCTCGAAGGTGCCGTCGTTGTTGAAGTCGTAGCTGTAGGTGAGCCCGCTGCCCGATGCGGCGGTGAAGTTAACGGTCGCGAAGGAACCTTCGAACACCGGCCCGTTGTTCGTCAAGATGGCGGTGGGCGGCACACCGGTGGGTGGTGGCAGATGCGGCGGTGTGACGCTGTTGGCCGCGTAGACCTGAAATTCAGAGATGTTGAATTTCGGCGGCCCCGTCTGTCCGCCGGCTTCCGCGTCCATTGAGGTGGCGCCGCCGCCCCAGGTCTGGTCATTGACGAGGATCCGAACCTTGCTGGTGGGGACCGCGTCGAAATCGCTTTCGAAGATCCAGCGCTGGCTGTAGAAACTGTCGACGGTGCTCTTGGTGATGGGAGTGTATACGCCGATGCTCTTCGGCTGCTCCTGGACGTGCTCTATGTTCACCCACTGTTGGCTGTTGTCGTTGAAATATTGGAGTTGGTAGTCGAGCAGTGAACCGCGCCACTGCCAGGGATCGCCGGCGTAAATGACTGCCTTGTCGATATTCTGGGCCTGCGGAAAATCCAGTTCCAACCACGGAGTCTGACCGGCGGGAGTATTGTCGTACCAGACATCGTCGGCGAAGTTTTGAGTGAGGTACCAGGACTGCATGACGCCGTCGCGGACCTTATTGATGTCGTTGGAAAGTAAAGGGTCGACGGGGTTGTGGCCGTCCCCGGACGTTCGAGCGACGACACCTGCATCGGTTGCAAGGTTATGGCCGAAATCCTGCGGGATGAGGTCGGCGGTCACACCTGGCCCCACCTCGATATAGGTTGGAATTTCCCCCACGGCGACGGTTGCCACGCCGTTCACGACGGGAACGTTGGTCTCGACACCAAAGTCGCTGACGACGTGCATCGAGGTGGTGCCCTGGACGGCAAACTGGACTTTCCCGTCGGTGCTGCCGGCGCTCATAAGAGCCAGAACGGATTTGCCGGGTCCGACAAACTTGTTGCCGACGTATAAGTTGTTTCCGGTGGCCCCGAAGTCCAGCGGGTTGCTGAATTTGGTGCCATATAACTCCTCGGACCAGACGCGCATGAGCGGGACGGCTGGGTTTGCGCTTCCGTCGTCATTCTCCCAGAAATCGGGCACGTCCCAGTACCCATGGCTGATGTCATACCAAAGCACGTTGTGCTCTTTGGGAATGCCGTACTGCTCCCAGACCATCATTTGGAGCATGTCCCAGCGTCCCTGAAGGTTGGGAAGGTACTCGCCATAGAGAGCGGCGGAATACCCTTGCTCCGTTTGCCAGATTTCAATGTTTTGCAGGCCATACCTGGTGAGCAGGGCCTTCATGTTGTTCAGGTTCGTCCGCGCCAGGAACAGGTCGCCGTTGACGGCGTTGTAGGCGTGAAAGGAAAACGCGTCGATGTATTGCCCCCCGCTGGCGGCAAAGAACTTATCGATCCAGGGCAGGCCGTATCCGGGTGTCAGATCGACGACGCCCGGCCCAATGAGCTTACAGGTCGGGTCGACGCTCTTGATGGTGTTGTACAGGTCGCGCATCTCCGCGACATATTGTTCGGGGCTTTCGTAGTAATTGGGCTCGTTGCGTCCCTCGTAATACTTCACCTGCCCATGAAAGGCCTGGACCACCTGCCTGACGCCGGCGAGGTAGGCGGCGCTCTGCGAGGGGTCGCTCAGGTTGGCGGTGCCGTTGGGGAAGGCGATGAGGAGCGGTCTTCCGCGCTGCGCGTCGTACGGGGTGTAATATTGCTGATCGATCGTGATTTGCAGGGCGAGTCCGTCAATGGAGGTTTGGGGGTGCAGGAGGTCGGTCACCGCGTAACGCTGCGGCCCCATTCCGGTAACGCCACGAAGCACCTGGTCCTGGACACCATCGGTGGGGGTGATGAGGGCCGGCGGGAGCGACGGGAAGTTCGGGTTATTGCGGATGATGGAGATGGTCGTACCGCCGACGATATCGCCAAACTTGGCCGTGGCGGACGCGCCGTATACGTACAGCTTGTACCAACCGGGTTGCTGTACATTGAGGGTGACGCTGGCTGACGTCACGCCGCTGGCCACGAGCGTGCCGGAGTAGTCGCGCACCTCGTACGTGGTGGCGGCGCCGCCGATGTTAAAGACCACCGGTTGACCGACGTAGAACAGGTTGTTTCGCTGCGCCGAAGTCAGTGTTACGGGGTTCGAGAGCAAACCGAACTGGTAGCCGCCGACGCGATCCGGTTGCGGGTGCGACGAGCCCTGGAACAGGTCCAGGGTGTTGTCGATGGTCGGCGAGGAGTACGGGGAGTTTCCGACGGCCGATGTGGCGATCACTCGATATTGATATTTGGTATTCGCAGAAAGGTTGCTGTCCGCGAAGGAGGTTACGCCGGCGCCAACACTTCCGACCGGCGCGAACGAGCCACCCACGGTTGCCCGTTCGATGTTGAACCCCGTGGCGTTGGCGGAATTCTCCGTCCAGAACAGATTGATATGCGAAGCGTCGACCGCAGTTGCGAGCAGCCCGGTGGGGGCATTCGGAGCGACGATGCCGCTCAAGAGTCGCCGATCCTCCAAGGCTTCCATGCCACACGTTCGCGGATACACGAGTTTGTCCACAGCCGCAGCGGCTGCGCCCAGGACTGCATTTGGGGTCGCTCCACGGCGCCGCGCCATGGAGGAGCGGACGGAGGTCTGTTGGTTGGCGGGGCGGCGGGGGGCGCGCACGGCTACACCGTTCCTTTCATCGCACGGATCATGCCGGCGAAAGCCGGCACTTCGGATGCAAACGCAAATCGCGGTACTTATGTATTTGTAAGTCTTGTGTCAGAACCTCGAGCCGGCGTCCACAAAGTCCTCCGCTCATCCGCAGAGTTCCCATCGACGCATATCGCTAACTCACCCAGACGAAAAACGGCCAAGGCGTACGCGGCTCGCTCAACCTCTTGGATCCCATGTCACGATTCTGACCGACCCACTGCATTTTCTAACCATACAGATGCAAGCCCCCGGCACAACCGTCTTCGATCATTTCTCCGGGATTGTCACGCTGCGTGCCGTTGGGAAACGTGCTGTAAGTGCTGCCCGGTCTATCATGGCGCGCTTCGCCGCCACCGCGGCCGCGACACGTCTGACCGAGCACGCTGAGGGAAGCGAATGGCCGATGCGTCGGAAACCAAGCGAATCGCCAGCCGGGTCAACGTGCGCTACATTGATCGGCCCAATGCGATGCGGCGGTGGCGCCGGCTTCTGGTTCTGGGAACATTCATCATTGCCGTGGCGGGGGCGGCGTGGGTCGGGGTGCGGCACGCGCGGCACGACGACTATCCGTCATTGTTCAATCCCGCGCCGGTCACGCTGGCGCACGCCCGTCTGGAACATAACTGCGCCGCGTGTCACGTATCGGGCGGCGCGGGGACGTTCAAGCGCATGGTCACCGATGCGGCATGCCTCAACTGCCATGATGCGGGGAGTCACCATGCCGGCGCGATGCTGCACCCTGGCGGCCCGCAGGCGAAGCAGGTGGTGAGCCTTTCCAATGCGAATCAGGCGGCGAATTGCATCCTGTGTCATGTGGAGCACCGTGGGCATGAGGCGCTGATGAGCCGCGCCGATTCGCAGTGTATTCAGTGTCATCAGAATCTGAATGAGCATGTAGCGAATAAGGACGTTCTTGAGGTGGGGTTTCCCGTTTCGGTGACTTCATTTCCTGGCGGGCATCCGGGGTTTGGTCGCAGGTTGGCGGCGACGGGCGTTAGGACTGCCGACACGAAGGCGGGCACGGCGGTGAGTGCGCCGGCGTCGCAGCCGGCGGCGGGGGACGAGGCGTGGTTGCCGTTGCTGATGATGAAGTTCAACCACCGCACGCATGTGGGGCCTGACAGCTCGGCGCGGATCGAGAGCTGCACGAGCTGTCATTCGACGAGGTTGTCGGGTGGCGATGACGCGGGGCTGATGGCGCTGGAACGACAGAGCCCGCCGCAGGAGGAATTGAAGCGGCGGGTGGCTGTGGGAAGGGGTTTGGATGCGGCTGGGGGGGTGGGGCGGGGCGGGGGGGTCATGCAGCCGGTGCGGTATGAGGCGCATTGCCGGGCGTGTCATCCGCTGGGGTTGCCGATGACGCCGGACCTGAAGGATACGACGCGGGCGATGGGAGGCGCGTCGCCGACGACGAAGGCGAGTGTGCCGGGCGTCGCCCATGATCGAATTGAGATCGTGCGCGCTCAACTGGCTGACGTCGATCGGTTGTACCTGGAGCTTTTGACTGCGCCGGCGGATCGGGAGCAGTTGCTGAAGGAGCCGAAGACGCAGAAGGCGCGGAGCGTGGATGAATGGCTGGCCGAGCAAAAGCTAGAACTGGCGGAGCAACTGGTGTTGGCGGGGGCGAAAGGGTCGCTGCCGAACGATGTGGAGTTGCTGGCTAAGGCGCGGGCGAAGCTGGCGGTGGAGCTGCGGAAGAAGAAGCCGGATCAGGATGCGCTGGATGATTTGAAGGATACGATCGGGGAGCTGCTGCCGAAGGCGCGGAAGGCGATAGCGGCGCTGCCCAAGGATGGTTTTCAGGTGGCCGGGGAGCTTGCGGTGACGAGCAAGAATACCGAGGGGAACTGCACCAAGTGCCATTTGACGGAGGGGCGGGTGATGGACGCGGCGCAGTTTATGGTGTCGTTGAAGGAGGCGGGCGAGAAGCCGTTTCGGACGCTGCCCACGCGCGTGCCGGTGACGCCGCGCCGCTGGTTCGCGGGATCGCGGTTCGATCATGACAAGCATCGGGACGTGACTTGCCTCTCGTGCCATGTGGGGATGGAGCGGGACGAGGACGGGAGGGATAGGAGTGCCGGTGGAGAGGTGGTGGCGAGAAACCTGGCGCGGCTGCCGGGGATCGACACGTGCGCCAAGTGCCATCGACCGGATACGCGGGAGGCGCGGGGCGCCGGCGCCGCGTGTGTGACGTGCCACGATTTTCACGATCGGTCAAAGGAGCGTGCGCCGGGCGGGGTGTTGCGGGAATGGTGAAGGCGTCCATCCGCGCGTTTGATCCTTATAAGCCGGGGTTGCGGGGGAATTTGACGTAGAGCAACTGGACGTGATCGAGTCCGGCGCGAACGTGGCGGCGGCTGTCGGCGATGATGGCGGGGTCGACGCCGTAATCGGTTTCCAGCGTGCTCAGTTTGGGCCGAAGGGCGGCGTAGATTTGGGCATCGGAGAGGCGGTCGCTGAGCCGGGCGTTTGCGGGGCGGAAGCCTGCGGTGCCGGCATAGCCGATGAGGTCATCCTGGTCGACTCCGTCGCCGCTGATGCCGATGGCGCCGGCGAGCTTGCCGTTTTTGTAGAGCGGGAAGCCGCCGGGGAAGATGGTGATGCCGTTGCGAAGGACGCCGGTGAACTTGGGGATGCTGGGGGTCAGCGTGGTGGGGTTGAGGCCGGATAGGTCGTTTTGGATGTGAAAGAGCGGGCCCTGGCTTCCCGAACCGATCCCGGGGGGGAAGTAGCGCTGGGCGAGGAACCCGATGGCGCGGGAACTGAAGGCGGCGGCGTCGCTGCTGAAGAACGCGGCGGTGCGGGCCTTCTGGACGGCGACGTCGTAGCTGAAGTTGGTGCCGTCATCCATGCGGAAGGAGCCGATGCGATTCCCCTGAGCATCGACGACGCAGACGTGGACGCGGGCGGGGACGCCGATCGGTTGGCGGATGGCGGCGCGGGTGACGAGCGCCTGGCGCACGGCGGCGTCGACGATCTGGTGGACATCGGCGGTGGTGAGCCGGGTCGCGGCGGCGTCGTACTCGTGGCGGATGTAAATGAACCCCTGGGTGGCGTCGGTGATCATCCCCGCGACGATCAACCCTTCGAGCACCAGATGGGGGTAGCGCAGAAGCAACTCCCGATCCTTAAACGTGCCCGGCTCGCTCTCGTCGCCATTGACGATGATGAATGCGCGATCGTCAGCCCGGCGGGTGCGCGCGGTGCGCACGGCATCGCGCACGTCACGCCATTTCTGCGACGCCGGCACGCCCGCACCGCCAAGCCCGCGCAGGTCGGCTCGGGCATCATCGAGCTCTTGAAGCATCGCATCAGCCCAGCCGCCAAGGGTTGGCCCCTTCGCCCAACCCGAGTCCGTCTGCCAGGCGCGCACCGCGTCAAGAATATCCTTGTCGAGCGGAAAGCTGACGATCAGCCTTCGCTCGGCAGCGAGGCGAAATGAATCGGCGCGCTCCGCTGTCCAGCCGCGCTGCTCGCGCAGCACCGTCGCGGCCTCGCGAAGCGAATCGCGGCGCGCTGCGGCCGCTTTGGCGACGACGGAATAAGTCGGGGGGGGCGCCCTTATAGGGATCGACCAGCCAACAGGCGATCGTCGCGGGCTCTTTCTCCGAATCGTCGCCGCTGCCGCCCCCTTCGTTGCCGCGCAAGTGTCCTCGAACGATCTCGTCGAGCTGTCTGGCGGATCGTTCAACGTAGTAGTGTTCCTCTTCACCGCCATGCGAGCCGCCCGCGTGCGACGTCGAGTCACTC
The DNA here is from genome assembly GCA_038221115.1 of Tepidisphaerales bacterium. Lineage (GTDB taxonomy): Bacteria > Planctomycetota > Phycisphaerae > Tepidisphaerales > Tepidisphaeraceae > JANXVV01. Next base: position 3,505 of record JBBRIN010000065.1, on the reverse strand, counting down.
GAGGGGCGCACCATCACACATGCCGCGGGTGCGCGATCGCAGCGTCCGATGCACGACACGCCTTCGACGCGCACACCCTCTTCACTCAACCCGGTCAATTCTTCGATGATCTTCCCGCTGCCGGCGAGATGGCAAGCCATGTCCCGGCAGATCTGCAGCGTCATCTTCGGAGGCGGCTGCATCCTGAAATGCGGGAAAAAGCTCGCGACCGCTTGCAATTGATAGAGCGGCGTTCCCGATTCCTTTTTAAGTTCCTGCAGTGCCTCCCGCTTCAGGTATCCGTGCGTTGCCTGAATGCGGTGCAGCGCGGGCACGATCCGCGTCTGGTAGATGGGAGGTGACTTACTCATGCACGCAGAGGTGAGGCGAGCCCGGATCGATCGCGCCGCTAACCCTCGCGCATCTGCCGCGCGATAATACCGCGTGTCGGAGGCTGCGTCGAACCAGGGGGGGGATGCTTTCGATGGGCTGGAACCAATACGTGCTACCCTCTTTCGGGTAGATTTTAAGCCGAGGAGCGGGGGACATTGACGAACCGCAGGAGCAACCGTGATCGACGACGATTTTAAGCACGATGGATCCGAAGTCACGGCGGCCGTTCTCCACAAGACCGGTTTGCACCCGATCCGCCTGTTCTATAAGTATTCGCCCGGGCCCTTCCGCCTCGACCGCAAATGGTCCGGACCAGGCGCGGAAAAGCGGCCGATGAACCCATCAAATTTCGCCGCCGGAATGGCGGGCGGATGGTGATTCTCTCGAGCCCAGCCACCACTATGGCGGCCCGCGTCGATCGACCGGGAGATACAGTCATCGTCGCGCTGTTAGCGACCGGCCTCGTCCTGTTCGCCGCAGACTTTGACCTGCGAAACCACCTGCTCGCCTACGCCTTTGTCCCGCTGGCGGCCGTGATAGGAATGCTGCCGGCTCTGCGCGACCAACTTCGCCCGGTGTTGGATCGGGTTCGATCGCCCTCGACAAGAATGAAGGCCGTCACGTTCGCCGTGGTTTTTGTCCTGTCATCGCGATACTTCCTGCTGAACGCCACCTGGGCCGACCGGGGGCTGTTCCCGACGTTTCACGACGAGTTCATGTACCTGTTGCAGGCTCAGATGCTGGCGCGCGGTCGGCTCTGGATGCCGCCTCACGAACTCGCGCCATTCTTTGATTCATTTAACATCATCGTCAAGCCTGTCTATGCCGCCGAGTACTTTCCCGGGACAGCCCTGTTCTACGTTCCCGGCGTCTGGCTGAAGCTTGCCCCATGGGCCACTTCAACCACTATCGCTGGGCTCGCGATGGCAATGCTGTACCTCGTTATTACCCGACTGATCGACGGCGTTTCGGGGCTCTTGGCGGTGCTGCTGGCTCTGTCCCTGCACGAGCTTCGCGGCATCTCAGTCATGACCATGTCCCACCCCGTCATGCTGTTGCTTCTGCTGTCCACAATCTGGGCGTACCTGCGCTGGTGTGAGCGCTCGTCGATTCGTTGGGCGGCAGCCATCGGCATCTTCGGCGGATGGTCGGCGATCGCGCGGCCGCTCGATGCGGTCGTGCTCCTGCTGCCGGTCGGTATCGCGTTCCTTTGGCAACTTCGCGCCGCCGCGCCGGTGCCTCGACGCCGCTGGCTATGCGTGGCCACTGTCATCCTCGGAGCCGCGCCTTTCCTGTCGATGCAGTTCATTTTCGATAAAAAAGTGACGGGAAGCTTGCTCCGTACGCCCTTCGGGCAATATGCCGCCGAGAACGTACCGAGCCTCACCTTCGGTTTCGGGCCGCGCACGATCCCAACCACGTCCCCATCCCACGTGCCGCAGGTACGTGATTATTATGCCACGTTTCTTCGGCCTGACCTGACGGCGCACGGCCGCGATGGGTTTCTGAAGACCTGGCTTGCTCAGCGCCTCCAGCCCGCCGCCGACGTGGCACTGCCCAACCACCTGCTGCTTGTGCTTTTGCCGCTCGGGCTCCTCACCCTGCACTCAACGGCGCACCGCGCCCTTGTGGCCGGCATCGTGCTCCTTCCGTTGGCGTATACCTTTTACCCGTCGTACCTGAGGCACTACGCCCTCGTGTTGGCGCCGGCGATCACGCTGCTTGCGCTCGGTGGTGCGGACATGCTGCGACGCCGGTTCACCCGGCTTGATGCCGCAATCCCTCTCGCCATCATCGCGTTGACGATCCCTACCCTGTTGCCGCCCTTGCGCGCCAAGCCCGACCACTTCATGCAGAGCCCCTATCTCGCCGATGTCAACGAAAAACTGGCACATCTCGAGCGTACGCCGGCGGTGGTGTTGTTCCGTTACGAGTCAGGGAGAACCAACGTGAACCTCGTGCACCACGAGCCGGTGTTCAACATAGAGACCGCCTGGCCGGATGACGCAACGATCATTCGTGCCCACGATCTGGGAACGGAGAACTGGCGCATCTACGATTACTATGCCCGTCGGCAGCCCAACCGATACTTTTATCTCTATGATCGGTCGAGCATGGAACTCTCGCCGCTGGGCTGGGCTACCGATTTGGCGGCGCGCGGCCGAGGCGCACCTTGACCGATTGGACACGCGCGACCGCATGCGATATTCAGGATCGAGCGATGGACGGCGATACCCCAAGTTTGCGCGCGACGATCGAACGGGTAAGGCTGCGGCTCCTCCAGATGCATTTTGAGGCCGGCGTCGGCCACATCGGCGGTAACCTGTCGGTTCTGGACACGCTGGTCGTTCTTTACCACGGAATCCTGGAGCCTGCGGACGTGTTCGTGCTATCCAAGGGCCATGCGGCCGGCGCGTGGTATGCCGCCCTTTGGTCGGTCGGCATGCTTACTGACGACGACCTGCGCACGTTTCACAAGGACGATACCCGTCTCAGTGGCCACCCATCGGCGGACCTCATCCCCGGCGTCACCTTTGCCACGGGCAGCCTCGGTCACGGCATCGGGCTCGCTAACGGCGTCGCCTTGGCCAAGCAACTTCTCGGCGAACCCGGTCACGTCTTCTGCCTCACGTCAGACGGCGAGTGGAACGAGGGCTCCGCGTGGGAATCACTCATCTTTGCAAAGCATCATCGTCTGCGCAATCTGACGATCATCGTCGACGCGAATGGCCTCCAGGGCTTCGGCCGCACGCGGGAGGTCGCCGATCTTGAGCCCCTGGCCGAGAGATTTGCCGCCTTCGGGCTGGAAGTACATGACATCGACGGGCACGATGAGGCGGCCCTGTCGCGCGTCCTCCGCCCCAGTGAAGCCGGCCCTCGGGTTCTGGTCGCGCGGACGCGCAAGGGCAATGGCGTCTCGTTCATGGCCGACCGAATGGAATGGCATTACCTGCCGATGACCCCGTCGCAATACGGTGTGGCCGTTGAGGAAGTCGCGGCGCGAGCCGTGGAGTAATTGGCCATGCGGAAGGCATTTTGCGACGCGATGGTGGAGCTGGCGGTCGACCCGCGGGTGATCTTCCTTACCGGGGACCTGGGCTATCGAGCGCTGGAGCCGTTGCGCGATGCGCTG